>NZ_PTFE01000042.1:0-66626 GCF_002936975.1 Bradyrhizobium sp. AC87j1 | reverse complement strand
GGTAGCCCCGTGCCACCCCCGCCCCGCCAATGTAAAGCTCGCCCACCGCGCCGAACGGCACGGGCGCGCCATGGCCATCCAACAGGTACACCCGCGTGTTGGCGATTGGACGCCCGACGTGAGGCATCTGGGGCCAACATGACGGATCAGCTGCAAGGTGGTGCTCGGAAATGACGCTGATTTCCGTGGAGCCATATTGATTGATCAATCTCGCGTTCGGGTGTGCTTCGAAGAACGCTCTAAGCAATGGAGTGGCCTGCAATCGCTCGCCGGCTGTATAAAGCTCTCTTAAAGAGGGCAGCTGCACGCGCTGCGTGCTCCAGACTTCCGCAAAATGATTCAATGCCACGAACGGGAGGAAAAGCCGCTCGATCGCCTCCCGCTCTGCAAACTCCAGCAGGTCGGAGAAGCGCCTCCGGGTCTCTTCCCGCAGGAGCACAAGCACTCCGCCATCCTTCCAACAGATGAACAATTCCTGGCAGGACACATCGAAGTTCAGGGTCGCGAATTGAAGTGTGCGCAGTTTTGACGTGCCAATCCCCGCAAGCGAATTCACAAGCGCGCCATGGGACATTTCAACGCCCTTGGGGATTCCGGTTGATCCGGAGGTATAGATGACATAGGCGAGATGGCGCGATGTGAGGCCAAGCGTGCCCGGGTCCGGGTTCGAAGCCGGCCGCTCGCCCCAAGTCGAGGTCGCCGTCTCCAGATTGACCACCGTCACATCGGCCACGGCTTCGGCGCCCAATGCAGTTCGACCGGCGACATCGCAAAGCAGCAGTTTCGGTTTTGCATCGTCGACAATCTGCCGCAGGCGCGCTGACGGATAAGCCGGATCTAGCGGCAGATAGGCGCCGCCAGCCTTCAGGATCGCCAAGAGACCAACCACGATCGCTAGGCTGCGTTCCAGGCAGATCGCCACCGGTTGGTCCGGCTTGACCCCGAGCTCGATCAGATAATGCGCCAGCCGGTTGGCCCGCGCATTGAGTTCGCCATAGCTCAGTCTCTCCTTCTCATGGACCACGGCAACCGCTTCCGGGGCCTTTTGCACCTGCGCCTCGAACAGCTCATGGATACATCGCTCAAACGAATAAGGCGCCGCCGTCCGATTCAAATCCTCAAGTAGATACCTGCGCTCGTCAGTCGGCAGAATGTCAATTCGGCCGACAGACTGCCCCGCATCGTCCATCACGCCTCGTAACAAAGCTTGCAAATGCTGCGTCATGCGGTCGATCTGCTTGGGCGTTAATCGAGCGGCATCAAAATGCCAGCGGAAGCTCCCATCCAGAGCGCGAACCTCAAAGGTCAGCAAATCGCCGCATAAGGCTTGGCCATCCTTGTAACTCGTCGTCAGATCGTCGGCGACGGAACAGCTCTCTGTCGTGATGGCAATGCCGATCGGCCAAGGCTGGCGCGACCGTAACGCCTCCACACTTCGCAATGTCGGGCAGCGCGCGATAAGATCTCGGGCAAAGCTAGCGTGCGCCCCCAGCTGAGCGACTTCGGCCGCTACGGTTTTGCGCACTTCTTCAAAATCGAGACCAAGTCCGATGCAAACATCCATCGGCACGACGGAGGCGATCAACACCTCGACGAGTTTGGAGCCAGTTTGCAATCCATCACATGCAGGCTTCCATCCCAGTTGAAATTCTTTTTCCCCCGTCATGCGAGCGAGATAGATCAGCCAAGCCGTTACCAGATATTCCGACCGATCTTGTGGGGAAAGTTGAGCCAAAGCGCTTGGCCTAAACCACGAACCCGACTGCCATCGGGACGGCGCCGCAGCCACGGAGGATGACACGAAAGGAGGATGCAATCTTCTAAACTGCTCGAGCCGCCGTCGCCAAAACTTCTCCCCGCGCGCCAGCAGTTCATGTGCGCCAGATAAGTTCTGCACCTGTTCATCGCTCATTCCGCATCACCAAATATGGTGCCGGCAGTATCGCAGCTGCCACTCAACGCGTCAGCGCTTCTGGTAAGCGTTCTCATCAAATGACTTTTCCTCTATGGCGTCCTTTAGAGGATTACGCATGTATCGTGCCAAAGGTGAAATCGAGTGCGATCGCTGCGATCGTCACAGCGGTGCTATGTCAGCTGTCCAACAGCGTCGCCAGACATCGTACAACTGAGCGCACCATTAATCGGCACAAGCCCCCCGCCCGCATGGCCTTCCGGACAAGCCTGGAATCCCAAAGTAATTTGTCAGCTCAGCCGAACCGCATCGCGCGCGCCTTCGCAAAGCCGGGACAAAGAAGTTTTTCTGAGGTCCGCGCGTGCGGTACGGGGCAGTGCTGGATGGCTCGAGTAAATGTTTCTCGCAATTAGCGGCAGTTCATATTGGATTTGCGTTTCTTCACAACGCTCAATACGCGGAGCCTGCAGGGTCGTCGAGCTTGTGGCGTTCGGTTCCGGTGAGGGGCGGGTTGAAGATGCTAACGAGGATCATGTCCTTGTCCCGTCCCCCGCGCAGGAGATGCTTGTCATGCTTGTCAAGGACATACATGTCGCCCCGGCGAATGGGAAAGACATTGCCATCCATGTCCTCGACCTCGCCCTCTCCGCCGATGCAGTAGCAGGCTTCGAGATGATTCCGGTATTGCAGAAGAGAAACGGTGTTAGCGCGCACGACGGTGTGGCAGATGCTAAAACCCATGCCGTCCTTATCCGTCAGGAGGCGGTGGCTAGTACCATTGCCCCAATCGACGAAGTGATCGGTTGCTTCAACCTCGTGCAGGCTACGCACAATCATAGTGTTCGATTGCTCCGTCCAGGTTGAAGTGATTGATCCAAAGGCTGGAGGCGGTTGTTCTGCCCCGGTACTGCGATCTCTCTGTCGCGCGGCCGACTGTGATCTCCGTCGAAAAACCCCGCCGCCGGTTGCTGAGAACCCGTGCAGTAGCCCTAAGGGATTGACTAGACGCAAAAGCCCTGCCACTCGCCCCACATCGACTATTAAAACTATAGACGCGAGGGTGTTTCGCAGCCGAGCCCGATCGGCGCGTACCGGCTTGATGCTCCACCTTGGTACCGCCGCTTACCATTCTCTTCCCCAGAATGCTGCTGGAGGCATTGCCGACGACATGAACTCTCTGCAGTCGCAGATTTGGCAAGTCGTTTCCTTCCTTCGTTGCCTTGCCTCTCGCCGCGAATGCGGTTTCCGAGCGTGTCAGCTAGGAGAGCAAATCTCATGCCGTGGTGGCAAACCGATGAAAGATAGAAGTTGCGGCTGTCTCAGCTGGCTAGCGAGTGAGAACGATTTGGCTGGGCGTGTAGCCAATCTAACAAACTGCCGAGATATTGGCCGAATACAAACAGGTCCGCGAGCAAGAACCGGTCGAACAGCGCGGACCGTCAAGATCCCCAAACCGCTTCCGCGCTTTAGAAGTTGCAAACTACTCCTGGCGTCACTAGAAAACATGTTGTGAACGTCGGAAATTTTGGCACAAGCTGCGCCGCCCTGTGGCTGCCCTCTGAGTTGTTTCTCTTTTTCGCAACCTTGCGCTTCCGCTTCCGAGCTCTGGCCGCCGATTTAGCAGACTTTGACGTGGAGGGAGCGGGAGAGCCGCGACCGAATTGAGCGCGTTGCGACGATCTCTGACGTATCTCGTCCCCGCGCGCGCCACAAATTTGAGAAATCGGTCGCTTATCCCGAACACCTGTAGCTTCCAAACAATCAAGAGCCGCTGCACCAGCTTCTCGCGGTGAACGGCAGACAGACCGGGGCGCGAGCGAGAGACAGCTTCCACATGCAGCTGCGCCACCAAAGCTCGGGCGAGCGCGCGGAATGCTTCTTGAGGTTCATGCTCGGACGCCTCAAATGCGCACTCGGTGACCTTATCGGATATAATTCGGGTTCGAATGCCGTGACCAGCCCGCTCGTCGCGATGACAGTGACACGAGGCCGCTCGCTCGCGCGACCATTTTGGTTCGTTGGGTCGCGTGCGCAGTCCCAGACACACTCTAATATATTGATCTTGAATTAGATTCCATCGACGCAGCTGGAGCGCCCCTCAGTAGAACTGAGGTCCCACCGCGCCCCCGCGCAAGTCAGCAGATCACGCCGCCGGGGTCCGGAACGCGCGCGCGGTTCGCGGCTCCTCGCCTAGCTTGCCGGCATGTCCGCCCCCTTCCGAAGGCTAAACGCGAGCGGGAAGGTCTCGGCCGAAAGAGACTCGAGCGCGGTCTGCTCTTCGAGCAGGCGGTTTTCGATGAACTGACGTTCGACATCCGACAGGTTCGACTTCAGCAGGCGACGATAGCGGTGGATGTTGTCACGGTGAGCACGAATGCAGGCCAAAACTTTATCGAGCATCCTGGACGCTCCTGACGTCGTCGCAATCTCTACGAAGAGATGTTCAGGCGGGCATGTCGTCGGTCAACGCGCCGCTGTCATCGCATCACGGAAGCCGTTCGGCAGGAGGATAAGAACCGTGGCAGCTCTTGAAATCATTCCTCCAGCTAGCCTAGCATTTCCATCGCGACGATCCGCAGCCTTTTTGGCTCGCCATACGCCGTCTTTCTGCTCGGCCAGTCCCTCAAACAGAGCTGGACGCTTGTGAAGCGCGAGGAATAGTCGGTCACGCCCCGGGTGCCGGACGCTTGTCGCCAACAAGCTCGCCCGTCAGTACTCTCTCCCGGCGGGCTGAACATCATTTGCCGATGTGCTATACGCTTCTTCGTTGAGAACAGCTTTGTTTGAGAGTTTCGATGTCTCTTTCGATTGGATTGATTGTGGACGGCTATGTGAAACTAAACGACCGCAGCGCGCTGGAGAACCTTCTGACGCATCGGCGGGAGCTACTGCAGCAGTTGAACTGCGTTACCGGAATTGATCCGAAGCCAGCGATCGCTCAGGTCAGTCAAGATATCACAGTGATCGAAAGGGCACTTGCGGCGCTCGCACAGGAGTAAACAGCAACGGCGCACCGGCTCGCGTGAGTTGACGGGTTTCGGCGCCGAACACTGATTTCGCCCGCGTTTGCGGCTGGAGTGTTACAGCACGACGCCTCACCGGCATCGTGGCGCGCAAGGATGCGTGCGCCAAGGCTTGGATGCGCTGCCTTTTGTGCGAGCTGCTCTCTTCTTTCAACCCTCGGCCGCTCGCAGCGAGCAAAGTGCCAACCGATTCACATATGCAAATGCGGGGCGGCGGCTTGCATGGGCCTATCGTGACGTATCGTGGTAATGAACGGGGGTACTAAGATTGACAGACGGCGCTTGTTCGCAAAACAGATTCTTTGTGCGGAAGGGCGGGAAGGGTTGGATGGTTTATGATCGGGAACGTAAGGGCCCAGCGCTGATTGGAACCAGCTTGGCAGCCAATCTAACCATTGGACAAGCCGAACGGACAAAGCAGATGCTCACCGCTTCGCGGGAAAACAAGGTCTGATCTTGAGCAGAGCATCGAGATGCCAGGTTGTGTGATCGTTCGAGCCTGCACATGCGATGGGCGTAAGAGCGTATCAACTCCCGCCGCCAGGAACGCTCGAGCGCAACGATACGACACTTCGCCGAAATCTCCATCGCACAAACGTCCCGTTGGACGCGTGGTTGACGAACACCGCATGCCGCTTCTCAATCGGCACACCGACCACCCGCACGCTGGTGAATGTCGCCCAGAAATGAACAATGAACTTCAAGCGCGGAGCCTTCGCGTCCTCTGCGCGCGAAAGGATGCGCCATGACAATGCTCCATCGGATAACGCGCATCATGTGTGACGTTGGCCCGCCATCGATTTGTGACCACGATACAGTCCTGAGAGCTGGTCAGATCGCTACGCCGCAGGCGACGCGATTAGATCTATCGCCACATCGTTGGTGCTTTCGAAAGAGCTTCCTGACCGATCTGTTTAAGCAGATCGGGGCGCGTCTCACCTCTGGTGGCGGCCTCCAGGATTTTGGAGGCAACGTAGGCGCGGACGCCGGCGTCATACGGTGAGACGTTCTCGCAAACCTCATCCAGGATCGTGCGCAGGAGCGCGGTCGTGGCACCGTCCAGCATTGGGAGATCTCCCTCACCCCATCGAGGAAGATAATGGGCATTTGCTGGACCGCAACGCAAGACATCAGACCGTATGAGGCTTCGCGACTGCGGGTCACCCGATTTTCACGGAGGAGCAATGTCCAGCATCTCTGCGATGGCTGATCCATTGCAGCAGCTCGCTTGATCGACCTGCTTTAGTTTTCTCGTCGCCCCTCTCGGCTTAACAGACAAGCTTGGCAGGGCTCAGAGCCTAAGTTGACACCCCGCGGTCATGCTCTGAGATGACGTAGTGCATGCTCGGCCATCTATTGCGCGCCGGACTGGCTGGCCGGCTGCGGCAGGCCAATGTTCGGACCCTGCTAGTTCGTTGCCGACCTCATCAGGTTCAATTGCCGCCAGAGGATTTGTCGCTTATCGAGCCTGCTGCGTCCAACCAAGCCCGAGCGCTTCGCATCCTGCACTGTAGAGGGACATCGCGATCAATTGTTGCGGCGAAGCATATCTTTGCCTCAAAAGCCGGCGCCCGCCCCATGTCTGGCGACGAAATCGCGCGAGATCCGACGCCCACCCTCAGTGACCCGTGACTCGCTCCCCTAGGCGCTCTTGGCGATCTTCGGCCTTACGCAGCTTGATCGGGGAGTAATTTCGCGGTTATAGGCGTGTGGCTATTGATCCACAATCGCACGTATTGGCAGCACACGATTTTGAGCGATCCTCCTTTGGGAATGCCCGCTTGCAGGCGGGTGATCTCAGTAGCGACTTGCGTGTTCGACATATAAGCCTGGTGTAGCTGAAGGACCCCAGCACGGACACGCGAGCGTCGTGTGAAAATACATCGGGGTCGCTGCCGCAATGCAGGATTTGAGCGCGGGAGCGCGGCTCATCCCATTAATCGATATTGCCATTTTGTTACAGTCTCCGCCCGGAGCAATCACATGCAGCCCGGGGCGGCATATTCCGCGGCCACATTGTGAGCCATTACTGCAACTGAGCATGAGGCATGAGCGAGATGGCGTCGCCGAAAGCGCCGTCCATCTGCGAGCTGGGCCCGAGCCCTTGGCAGGGAGTGAGCTAACACACCAGCCCATCCGAGTGCTGCATGTGAAACGCTCCGATCTGACGTCGAGGCGCCTCGTTCAGGAAAGAGAAGCGCCTGGGCTGTTCAGATTTTCTGCTGTGTTTGTCAAATAGGAAAGGGAGCTACATGAATCATCTTGGCAGCAGCCGACGTCCCACAACATCTGTGATGACGGCCGAACAGCACGAGCTTGAGCGCTGCAAGCAGGAGATTGCGCGCCTCAAACAACTCGTTGCACGACTTTCTGAGATTGCTTTGCGCAACGTCGTAGAACGCGCGCAAAGCGGTCGGAATGTCCCGGGGCGTCTGAGCGAGCCGCCGAAGTCATAATACGGAAAGCGACCTCGCACTTGGCTGCTCTCGGCAGAGTGGAGCGGCCCCGCTCTCGCTCCACTTGTCAGCGGCAGGGCCAATCAACCGACATCAAGAGCTCGAGCGCGGGCAGTTGTTCAGGAGAAGGAGCAATTTCGGATCGCGTTGGAGAGCTCTTCAGGATGTTGAGGATTTCAAGGCTAGCTGATCGGGTTCGGCTGCTTCTGAGCGCAGTCGCTTGCGGATCTGGCTAGCTAGGTCAGGACTACATTGTCGATCAACCGAGTCGAGCCCACGTACGCTGCGACACAGAGCACCGCCGGATAGCGCAGAGGGCTCTCGGCAATCCTGAGGGTCCCAGCGTCGACAAGCTTAAGGTACTGGAGTCGATCGACCCTTTCCAAATGCTTTCTTGCAAGCGCAATCAGCGTTGACGCCTCCCGCTCCCCTGAGGCAAACTCTTGGGCTGCGGCGAACAAGCCACGGCTGATCGCAAGGCTCCGACCACGTTCTTCCGGGCTGAGATAACGGTTGCGACTGCTCATTGCCAGCCCGTCGGGCTCCCGCACGGTCGGCACGGTGACGATCTCGATCGGCATATTCAGATCAACCGTCATGCGGCGTATCACAGCGCATTGCTGAAAATCCTTCTGTCCAAAGTACGCGGCGTCCGGCTGCACCATGTTGAATAGCTTGCAGACGACAGTCGCGACACCACGAAAATGTCCGGGCCTGAAACCTCCGCAGAGCGGTTCTGCGAGTTCGCCCGGCTCGACAAATATCTCAAACTGAGCCGGATAGATCTCCTCTGCACTTGGCGCGAAGATGATGGAGACCCCGGCACTACGGCACAAGGCTTCATCGCGGGCGAAGTCCCGAGGGTACCTGCTGAGATCCTCATTTGGGCCGAACTGAGTGGGGTTGACGAAGATGCTAACGACAGTTACGTCGCAGTGTCCACGGCTAGCCGAGATCAGGGACAGGTGGCCGTCGTGCAGGTATCCCATCGTCGGAACGAACCCGATGCGCTTATCGGAGTTGCGGACGTCTGCAAGGGCCCGACGCAGCTCAGCGACCTTCGTAATGACTTGCATTTCTTACCCTTGATTCAGGTGGAATTGGAGGGCACCCAGTTGGCGATGGCATGGCGAAGCTGATCGGGAAGCCGATAGCACTCCTCTGAGCCCGGGAATGCACCTTTGCGGATATCGGCAGCCCAGCGCGACAGCGCCTCCTGGAACAGCTCGAATCCATTTGTATAGGCACGAACGAATTTGGGGCGATGGCCTTCGGTTAGCCCCAAGACATCATGGAACACGAGGACTTGGCCCGAGCAATCAGCTCCTGCTCCGATCCCGATGGTGGGTATCGTGAGAAATTCGGTCGCTCGCGCGGCGAGCTCGGCAGGAATCCCCTCCAGGACCAGGGCGAAACAGCCGGCTTCCTGCAGACGGTGCGCGTCATCGAGCAGGCGCAAGGCGGTATCCGTCGTCCTTCCCTGCACCTTGAATCCACCCATGACGTTGACGCTCTGCGGGGTCAGACCGAGATGCCCCATCACAGGAATTTCGCAATCGACCAAGGCGCGTACCATGTCGACGCGTTTGGCACCACCCTCGAGTTTCACAGCATCGGCGCCACGCTGCAGAAACCCGCCTGCATTGCGAATCGTATCTTCAGAACCGACATGAAAGCTCAGAAAGGGCATGTCGGCCACAAGCAGGGCATGAGGCCTCGTGCGCGCAACAGCCTCCAGGTGATGATTCATCATGGCCACGCTGACGGGCAGCGTGTTGTCGAATCCCAGGCAGACGTTTCCGACGCTATCGCCGACCAGGATGATATCGACAATGGGATCCGCGATGCGCGCCGCAACCGCATCGTAGGCGGTGGTCATCACGACACGACGTCCTTCATCCTTCCACTGCTGCAATGCCGGAATCGTGACACGCTCTAGAGGCTGCTCTGAACTGTGGCTCATATTGAATCCGCTCCCACACACCGTCGGCGCTTCCTAGAGAACGCAGGAGAAACCTGTCAATGGCATGGAGGATGGAGACCCCAGCTCTCTAGAACTGAAGAACAATGCAAAAACAGTCCAATGGTCGCGCAACCATGAGGCAAGACCTTCCTCATCGCAACTTCACCAGCCGAAGGCTCGTCTCCCCGCACGGTTTCAGCGACTATCCCGGCCGCCGCCTCCATCGAGGAGTGGCGCTCGCGACGGCCACCATCTGCATGCGTTTTCTGGGCTGATTGCAGTGTCTCCAAACGGTGGCGGCTCGACCGACGGTGCTGCAGATGCACGCAGTGAGAGACTTCGTCTTTTGGGGCACTTCTCCGAGTCTGCCACCCTAGGGGTACTCGTGAGGCTCCTGCTTCGGCGCTGGCGCACCGAGAAAAGCAAACGGATCCCAGGCCAGGAACGCCCAAACGTGACAGGCCGCTGTAAGCGGAGCGAGAATGGCGCTCGAGTACATGTCGTCGCGAAGGCGCTCAGACCGAGCCAGCCTGGCGGCCCTGTAGGTCCTGAAGTCGATTATTTTTGCCGATCTTTCTGTCACTTGATTTCCACGCGCTCTAGAAGGCCACCCGAATTCGCAACAAGTCTGACCAGGGCGGTACCGGTCCAACTCGGTCTAGTCCTAAGCCGCTCGCAACCATCGAAGCCATATCTGATCGGCCTCTCGTCGCGCCTTGAAGCGGTTGACGCATTTCTTGGAGCAAAGGGCCGTTCGCCAGCAGTAATGGCGGATCAGCCCAAACTTTCCGCCGCATATCGCGCAGCATGTGGCTGAATGGTCGAGTGAATTACGGAAGCCAATGTGCATTCTCGCCTCCTGTCAGACATTCACCTGCGAAGCCCCGTTGCCCTCTCACGGCAGCACCACCATCGCACCAAAGGTGCGGCCGCCCGGCGATCCTTCTCAATGGTCTTGCAGCCATCAAGAGCATGACTCTGGTTGCGGCTTGCTCGCGAAGCAGTACTTTTCGCAGAATGCCTCGCCGAGAATTTGCTCATGATAATGGATTTCTCTATCGTGATTACCGCAATTCGCTCGACATTTCGGCCAAATGCTGCAGCTCTCATGGCTAGTCCGCAGGATTGCTGCGGCAGTTGGATCAGGAGCGATTAAAGCAACTGTCTTAAAGCACGGTCAGCCTGCGAGCCATGGGTGCTGCATCCTCCTTGCACTATCAAACGGCAGCAATACCGACACTTTCGCCTTGCAAGATCCCGTCACTGAAGACGATTGCAACTGTTATGCATCTCACATCAGCAAGTCAGCAGCGTCACGGATGGCAGCATATATTTCATCAAGGTCGGCCGCCGTAACGCAGTAAGGCGGCATCACGTAGATCGTGTTACCGAGCGGGCGTAACAGCAGATTCCGCGCTTGGAAGAATGCCAAAAGCTTCGGCCCGATGTCCGCCAGATAGCCGGCATCGCTCGTGTTGAGTTCAAGCGCTGTGACTGTTCCTGTGCGTCGGACGTTTGCGAACCGTGAATCGGCGCAAAATGGCGCGAGTGCCTGTTCCTGCATCCTGGCCAAGGATGCGACCCGCCGGCGATATTCCTGGTCCTGCCATAGGTCCAGATTGGCCTTGGCGGCGGCGCAGGCCAATGGATTGGCCGTATATGAGCTCGAATGAAAAAACGTACGCGTGCGATCTTCAGAATAATGCGCATCAAAAATATCGGCACGACAGAGTGTGACAGCGAGCGGCAGCGCCCCAGCCGTGAGGCCTTTCGAATAGCAGGCAATATCGGGCGTGACATCGGCCTGCTCACACGCAAACAAGCTACCCGTCCGGCCCCAGCCCGTCATGACCTCGTCGGCAATGAACAGGACGTCGAAGGCTTCGCAGATCCGCTTCATCTCTCTTAGCACCGAGGGAGAATACATCAGCATTCCACCGGCACCCAATATCAGGGGCTCCACGATAAAGGCTGCGGGATGTTCGTTTCGACACGCGTTTTCAAGCGCATCGAGGGCTATTTGCTCACGATCTCTTGCCGGGAACGGAATCGAGGTCACCTCGAACATCAGCGCCCCGTAGGCCGCATTGAAGACGCCTCGGCTACCTACCGACATCGCCCCGATCGTGTCGCCATGGTACGAGTGCTGCATCACCACAATTTGGGTTCGCTGTCTACCGGTGTTATGCCAGTAGCCGAGCGCCATTTTCAGCGCGACTTCGACGCTGGTTGACCCGCTATCGGAGAAGAACACATGCTCGAGCGCCGGGGAGGTGACCTTCAATAGTTCCGTCGCAACTAGCTCAGCCGGGTCGTGAGTGTATCCGGCGAAGATGACCTGGTTGAGCTTACCTGCCTGTTCTCGGATCGCGTTCACGATGCACGGATGGCAATGGCCGTGGGTCACGACCCACCAGGAGGAGATTGCATCGATAAGGCGTCGGCCATCTTCGGTGTAGAGATAAGCCCCCTCTCCCCGCAGCACCTTCGTCATGTCCCGCTGTAGAGCATGCTGCGTGAACGGGTGCCAGATCGGCGACCTCTTGGTTATCGTCATAGGTTCAGGAAATCACTGCCAACAAAGGAGTCTTTGAAAGCGGCCTGCAGCCTGTCGTTCGTAAGGGGAACAAGCCACGGGAGCCGTCCCAACCAACGCACTCTCCCGATCTCGCAAACCGCGCTTTCAGTTTCGGCGTTTCTTTCGCCAATGAACGCAACTCCAAGGATTCGAAGCTGACGCTTGCGCAGAGCCTCTATGGAGAGCAGGGAGTGATTGATTGTGCCCGGTCCCGTCCTTGCGCAAAGCACGACGGGAAGCTGCCAGCGCTCAAAGATGTCCATGTAAAGAGTGCGCGCTGTCAGCGGGACCATAAGTCCGCCGGCGCCCTCGATCACGAGTTGCCGCTCGCCACTGTCCGGCAGTTCAAGCATCTCTGTGTCTATGCGAACGCCGTCGATCTCCGCGGCGTAATGAGGCGACGCAGGCGTCCGAAGTCGATAGAGCTCCGGGACAATCCGATCGGATGAGAGGCCGCCGAGGCGGCGGACGCACTCGGAGTCGGTCTCTTGTTCGAGTCCAGCCTGGACCGGCTTCCAGTAATTCGCGCCGAGAAGGCTGGCGAGCCCTGCGGAAAATACCGTTTTTCCGACCCCGGTGTCCGTACCAGTCACGACGATCCGCTTATTTGTCAAAACGAGCCCCTCGTCACCTCGACAAGCGCATCGAGCATTGCGCGCACGTCCGCTTCCCCAACATTGAGTGTCAACGAAATTCGCAAACGGGCGGTGCCCGCTGGGACGGTTGGCGGCCGAATTCCGCGGATGTCGAAGCCGCGCGCCTGCAGATCAGAGGCAAGTCGCATTGCATGAGCATTGTCACCCACGATGTACGGCACGATCTGAGAGGTCGACGGCGTGTGCAAACCAAGAGAGGTGATCTGCCGATGCGCGAACGCAACGAGTTTGGCCAGCCGTTGCTGCCGCTCCGGCTCTTTCTGCAGGATGAGGAGTGCCTCTCGAACGGCAACGGCCATCAATGGTGATGGGGCGGTGGCAAAAATAAACGGACGGCAGCGGTTGACCATGAAATCGCGCAGGATGCCGGAGGTCGTAACAAGTGCACCTGCCGCACCGAGCGCTTTGCCGCAGGTATGAACGACGATGAGATTTTCGCGCCTGTCATATGGGGCCGTGAGCCCCCGTCCCTGATGCCCGTAAGCACCTGTGGCATGAGCCTCATCCACGATCAGAAATGCGTCATGGCGATCGGCGATTGCCACCAGTTCCTTGAGTGGAGCGAAGTCGCCATCCATACTGTAGAGACTTTCGGCCACAATCCAGACGCGGCCCGCTCCACCTTTGGTTCGCCAGTCGCGAATTGCGTCTTCGACCGACTGTGGATCATTGTGCGCGTGAATTCGGCACTCTGCGCGCCCGGCTCGCGCCCCTTCGTGAATACTGGCGTGCACTAGCGAGTCGAGAACGAGCAGATCGCCGCGCTGCGGCAGCGTTGTCAGGAGGGCAAAATTTGCGATGTAGCCGCCTCCAAAGAAAAGCGCTGCCTCCGCGCCAAAGAACTGAGCCGCTTCCGCTTCGAGCTGTTCATGCTCCTCGCAATTGCCGCGCAGAAGCCGCGACCCGCCGGCTCCAACCGGAGTGCCCGCCTCGAGCGCGGCGACCATCGCCTTTTTGATGCGCGGGGCGCTCCCGAGCGCCAGATAGTCGTTGGATGCGAAATCGATCCCCACGCGCGGCTTGAGACAGCGCAGCCGTTTATCTTCGTTCAAACTATTCAACGCTGCGACGTAGGGACTAAGTCTAGCTGCTTGGATTGCCCGCATTCATCGCTCCCAGGATCGCATCAAATCACGCAAAAGATCCGTTGGCCGTTGCAGAAGGAAGGATGGCCCGTGGGGCTCAACTTGCCAGGATGCGATTGTCTCGGTCCACACGCACAATGCGCGGCTTGAATATCTTTGCTTCGGCCTCGTCAAATGAGGCATATGCAACGATAATGATCTTGTCTCCGGCCATCGCCAGTCGGGCGGCCGCACCGTTCAGGCTTATCGTGCCAGACCTCGGCGGCGCCTCGATCACGTAGGTGGCAAAGCGCGTTCCAGTTTCGACATTGTAGATTTCGACCCGCTCGTTGATCACCATTCCTGCTGCCTCCAGGAGCGTACGATCTATCGAGATCGAGCCTTCATAGTGCAGATCAGCTTCGGTCACTGAGGCGCGATGGATTTTGCCCTTCATCAAAGTTATCTGCATTTCCCACCTAGGCTGGATGCTGGGGCAACATATTGCGCGCACTGCTTCCCTCCGGCGAGCCCGGACGTGATGCCGAGCCGGGCCAGCAGATCCGCATCGCGATCAACTTTCGGGTTTTGGGTGGTCAAGAGCACGTCGCCGATGAAGATTGAATTTGCGCCGGCCAAGAAGCAGAGCGCCTGCAATTCATCGGTCATGTATTGCCGCCCGGCAGACAAGCGAAGCACACTCCTCGACATCATGATCCGCGCGGTCGCCACCAGCCGGACCAGCGCGATCGGATCGGGAGGCTCCGCGGTGTCTTCCACTGGCACGCCCTTGATCTTGTTCCATAGGTTGATCGGCACGCTTTCAGGATGGCTGGGGAGATTGGCGAGCAGCACGAGCATAGCTAGGCGGTCCTCGACGTGCTCGCCCATCCCGATAATCCCGCCACAGCAGATCTTGATGCCGGCATCACGCACATGCGCCAGCGTATCAATGCGGTCCTGCAGGCTGCGGGTCGTGATGATCTTGCTGTAAAACTCTGGCGATGTGTCCACGTTGTGATTGTAGAAGTCAAGGCCGGCCTCGGCGAGGCGTGCGGCTTGGTTCGGTGTCAGCATGCCGAGCGTGACGCACGTTTCCATGCCGAGTCCCTTGACCGCGTTGACCATGTCGCAGACGGAATCGAGATCGCGATCTTTTGGAGTGCGCCAGGCCGCGGCCATGCAGAAGCGCGTGGCGCCCGCATCTTTCGCGCGCCGCGCGGTCGCAACCACATCGGCCCAAGACATCAGATGGGTGGCTTTCAGGCCGGTCTTGTAATGCGCGCTTTGCGAGCAGTAACCGCAGTCTTCCGGACAGCCGCCGGTCTTGATGCTGAGCAGGCTCGCAGTTTCGACGTGGTTTGGATCGAAGTTCTTGCGGTGAGCGCGCTGCGCCTGAAGCATCAGGTCGGCAAAAGGAAGGTCGTAGAGCGCCTTAGCCTCTTCGACGTTCCAAAGATGACGAACCTGCGCCCTGTTGCCTGTTCCCTTCCGTTGGACTTGCGCAGCAGCATCCATAAACCCATCCCGCTCGATTGTAGATAATCGCGTGAATTATCTATAGTCATCACTCTCGAAGAGATGCTAATCGAGCTGCCTCGCAAATGCACCGGTTATTGCGGTAGATAATCTATGATCACTGCTGACAACATGACGACGGTCGCGCGCATCGCGGACTCAATCGCTGAGCGCATTATCAGCGGCGCCTTAGAGCCAGGCGCGCCACTCCGTCAGGATCACCTTGCAAGAGAATTCAATTCCAGCCACGTCCCGGTGCGCGAGGCCTTTCGGCAGCTGCAGGCACAACATCTCGTTGTCGCTGTGCCGCGCCGCGGTGTTCGGGTTGCCCCGCTCGATACCCGTTCAGTGAAGGAGATCGCCGAAATGCGCGCCGCGCTCGAAGTGGTGGCATTGCGCCATTCGGGGCCAAGGCTCACAACAGCTCATTTGGCTCGGATCGAGCTCACCGTGATCGAAGGAGACAATGCAAAGACGATCGAGGAGTTTGAGCTGGCCAACCGCGCCTTTCACCAAGCCTTGGTCGCGCCGTGCGGAATGCCGCGTCTGCTCGCGAGCCTCGATGGACTGCAGCTTGCCAATTCTCGATTGGTGTTCGCGATGGCGCGATCGGTGGGCTGGCGACCGCGCTCCAATCAAGATCACCGTCTGATTCTGCAAGCCTTGCGAACGCGCAACGTCGATCAAGCCTGTAACCTGCTAACGCGGCACATTCAAACCATTGAGCGCCTCGCCCTTCCGGCGTCCTGAGCAAATCTAGCAAGCTTCATTGCGGATCGCCGACGATCGCAAGCGACGATCATGCAGCAAGCGACTAGCCTCATTGCAACGAGCTCTATTCCCAGATAGTTATAGCACCCTAGCGACATCTCCACGGACAGCCATGATTCGTCACATCGTCTTGTTCAGCGCCAAGGACGAGGCGCATATCGACCAGATCATCGAAGGTCTTTCGCTTCTCACCACGATACCACATGCGCGCCGGCTTGAGGTTGCCCGCAACAGCAAGACCGATCAGCTCGGCAACGATATCGACATCGTGGTCTATGGTGAGTTCGACAGCGAGACGGAGCTCGCAGCGTACAAAGCGCACGATCTCTATCAGGAGTCGGTTAAACGGGTCCGACCGCTCCGCGAGCTGCGGTTCGCGGCTGACTACGATGTAACAATAGATGCCGCTTTCGCCTCCACGGCAGGATGATCCAGGTGCTGTCGCAGCAAGAGGTTCACGGCCGGGTTAACTTGGCAATGGGCCTCAAGTTTCGGCCCATCGCAGACAAGCGTCGTTCTCATCGGGTGGGGCAACAGATGGAACGGCACTTTCACGACGTCAGCCGCAGGTGACCGATAAGCCGATGTACGTTCGTGAGCTGCAGTGGGTTGAACCTGTCACAGCGGTGCGATGTCTTGGGCATCGATCGCATCTCACGTTTCTCGATAGCGCAGCAAGGCACGAGCTGCTTGGGCGTTACTCATACCTAACGTGCGACCCGTTCAGCACCTATAGAGTCGCGAACGGCCGAGCCAGTTGGAACGGACTGACTCTCGAGGCCGATCCATGGAAGGTTCTTCGAACGCTACTCGCGAAGTACCCGCAAGAGCATCGTCCGGATCTCCCGCCGTTCCAGGGAGGAGCGGCAGGCTACCTTGCCTACGACATGAACAGGACAGTGGAGCGACTGTGTGCGCCGGCAATTGCCGGTCTGGGTTTGCCCCAATCCATCCTGCATTTTTATGATGTGGTCATCAGCTTCGACCACCGGGATAACAAATGCTGGATTGTCTCGACGGGGTGGCCGGAGCAGGATCGCGCGCGACGGAGCGAACGAGCGCGTCGTCGAGCCGACGAGTTTGCAGCATTGCTTGCCGGTCCAAAGGCGCCACAGAAGGGTTGTCCCAGCAAAGCGGGCGCATGGCGCTCGAACTTCAGCCGCGAGGGCTACATTGCCGCGGTGCAACGCGTGATCGACTTGATCCTGGCCGGTGACGTTTTCCAGACGAATATTGCGCAGCGTTTCAGCACCCGCCTGCCGACCTCGTTTGATCCGCTCGCCTTCTATTGCCAGCTGCGATCATTGAATCCGGCGCCTTTTGCGACCCTGCTGCGATGGGGAAAGCTGACCATCGCATCAAGTTCGCCCGAACGATTTCTGAAGCTTGAGGGGCGACAAGTCGAGACACGACCCATCAAGGGCACAATCGCGCGTTCGCCTGATTCTAAGGAAGACCACCGCCGTGCGGCTGTTCTCCTCGCTTCCGAAAAGGATCATGCCGAGAACACGATGATTGTCGACCTTTTGCGAAACGATCTGTCACGCGTTTGCACTGCGCATTCAGTCGAGGTTCCGGCCCTGTGCAATCTCGAGTCCTATGCCTCGGTGCACCATCTCGTGTCGATCGTTATGGCGGAACTTGCCGGAGAGGAAGACGCCGTTAGCCTGCTCCGTGCTTGCTTTCCGGGCGGCTCCATTACGGGAGCGCCAAAGCTGCGGTCGATGGAAATTATTACAGAAATCGAGCGCATAGCGCGAGAGGTCTATTGCGGGGCGATCGGCTTCATCGGCTTCAACGGGCACATGGACACAAGTATTGCGATCCGCACTGTCACGATCGACGGCGACCTGGCTGTGTTTCATGCAGGCAGCGGTATAACGGCCCTGTCGGAGCCCAAGGCCGAATACGAGGAAGTGCTCGCCAAGGCAGAGCGAATCTTTGATGCATTTGGTTCTGAACCAGCTGGTGCATTTTGATTGTGATCATCGATAATTACGATTCCTTCGTGTTCAACATTGCCCGCTATTTTCACAAGCTCGGTGAAGCAACGAAAGTGATCCGAAACGACGCTATCAGCATCAGCAAGCTCGTTGGTCTCAAGCCGCGCGCGGTGGTGATATCGCCCGGCCCCTGCACCCCAACAGAGGCAGGAATATCGACAGCAGTGGTCCGCGAACTTTCAGGGCGCGTGCCAATTCTCGGCATCTGCCTTGGACATCAGTGTATTGCGAGCGTTTTCGGAGGACGGGTGGCGCGTGCGTATCGACCCATGCACGGTCGGCGCTCATACGTTGCGCATGACGGCCTAGGGTTATTCAAGGGGCTGCCAACCCCGCTTGACGTCGGGCGCTACCATTCTCTTATCGTCGAGCTTGATCAGTCATGTGCGCAGAACTTCATAGTGACAGCGCGTTCGGAGGAAGGCGAGATCATGGCCCTCACGCACGGCTATTATCCCACCTATGGCGTCCAGTTCCATCCCGAGTCGATACTTACCTCACAGGGGCACGTCCTGTTTATGAACTTCTTGCGACTGACAGAGGATTTCCGAAACCACGCGGAGCAATGAGAGGCTCCATCAAGATGGTGGACCGTTGGTTTCCGAAGTGGTTGGAAGGCGCAGCGTCATATGGCAGGCATTTTGTGGAAATCAGCGCTGTTCCGTGCTCGGCTCCGCAGTCAGCGGCGCGCCTCCGACAGAAACCGGACCTTGCGGTTTCGAGGGCCGGACGTCTCTCTTGGCCGGCTTGGATGTGGTACGCACGGGTGGCGAAGTGGTAGAAGTAGCAGGAGAAGCAATATGCGCCGGATTCTGCAGCTCCTCGATTCTTTGGGTCAGGGCTGCGATCTGATCCGAGACCCGCTTTAGCTCGGCTTGCTGCGCATCGACGTTGCGATTGAGCTCGGCAATTTCATCGGCTGTCTTCTGCTGCCCTGATTGGATCCCTAAAAGGACGTCCCTATCCTCAGGTGACAAGCCAAGCGTGGGAGGCACGACTTCATGCGCCGGCGGCGCCTCCGCAAACGTTTCGATATTCGTCCAAAAATAGGCGCCTCCGGCGCAAAAAGCGAGCAATACGGCTAGAAGAGCAACGATCCACCGAAAGCCTTTCGACGGTCTCTGCAGGACCGGCGGCAACTCCGATGCTTGGGATTGATCCGGCACAGCCACACCCCGCTCTCATCGTCTCGATCTGCTTTGGTTGTTCTCGTTGCCGCGATAGCAGAAGATGGTCAAGAGCTGCCGCGAGCCGCAACCCCCGCTGCATCGTTTTCAGCAATGTTGTCCCCAAAACCGGGGCTTCATCGCATCAGGGTTTGTACGAGCTGGGCACTGCGCTCCAGGTGGTGAGGTAAATAATGAGGGGCGGTAGAGGGGATTACCCGTGAAGCACATTCATACTTGCTTGCTCTTGAGGGGGCCGCCTCACTGAAAGGCTGTGCGCGTCGGGGATTTGCTAGCTGACGCTTCCAGCGCTCCTGTGCCTGATTGTTCGAGGGTCGATAGTTGTCGCGCCGAAGTTGACCTGGCGCAAAAATGCTACGCGACCCACGCGAAAAACGCGTGATGCGAGCGCAACCATAAGACTAACTATATCGTTCGATGGAGAGGGACTTACGTTGTTAGTGGGCAACTGCACGAAGCCCAGCCAGGAGATCAGGTCGGCATTCAGAAGACGGGCACGACATGCGAAAACGAAGCGATTCAAGGAAGCGGATCCCTACGGATGCCTGAGCAGGTCATCTGCAACCGCCGGGCCTCCATACGTGGAAAACCATACCAGCGCACCCTGTCCGGCTGCGTACCGTCTTGCGTGAGGTCTCGCGCGCCAAAGGTAGTCCGCGGGATCTAAATGAAAGCAAACGCGAGCAGGCTGGAGCAAAGCAGCGCAAGCCCAGTCAGCGCCAACAGGCTGCCGGACACAATGTCGTGATTGCGCATGAACCGTCCTTCATGGCGCCCGGAAGCAGCACGAGGGGGCGGCTGCCTTCGCGGTGAATAGCCAATCATCCGATTACTACTCAAATCGCTGCACTTTTCCTGCGCTCTGCAAGGGACAATGCATTATTTGAGCGCAATCGTCCCGCTGTTCGGCGGCCACCGGCGCGAACGAACGAGTATCACAATTTGTGAGGTGTTTGCTGGCCAATAGGCTGTGTGGGTGGGATGCCCCGTAAGAGCGGCTCCTCCTCCAAGGCACGAGATGTGAGCCGTTTCATAATTGCGATATATCGTTTCGAGTAATCCTTGTTGCATGCGCGTTCACCTAATCCTCCTCGCGGCTTTTACGATCCTGTTGGCGGCACGTGACCGGCACCAAAATCGCTTCGTGCCACGCCCGACGGCATCCATGCCCCAGGTCGACGTGCCGTAACACAGGCACCTGCCTCTGTCCGCAAACGACTTGAGGCACTTCAGCAAATATCGGGAAGCAATTGGCGACACAGCTCAGACTCATACTCGCGATCTGCACCGCCGCCTTTGTAGACAGCACATCTTCCGCCCTTGCGTGGCGACAGCTAGGTCATTCTATCATTGCGGAACAGTCCCAGCGGCACTTAAGTCGGGCCGCACAGGCGACGCTCAAGGAGCTGGTAGGTGACAGTTCGCTGGCCGGCATCTCAAACTGGGCGGACGACTATAAATTCACGCCGGAAGGAAAGAACACCTATCGGTGGCATTTCGTCGACATCGACATCGAACGGCCGGCATATGACGTCGTTCTTGATTGCCAGGATGAAAACAATCAGGGAACGCGCATCCTCCAAGGTCTTCCGGCGGCGATTGCGATCCTCAAAGACAATTTGCGCTCTGAGAAAGACGGTTGGGCGCGCTGAAGCTCGTTGTCCATCTGGCTGGGGACCTGGAGCAGCCGTTGCACGCAAGCGAACACAATGGCGATCAAGGCGGTGACACACTTCATGTCATCCTGCACGCGAAGCGGTTCGACGACACGTCATATACACGCGTCGACATTCCACAACATGTGGGCGACTTTCCGGTCGATCTCCAGACGTATTCATGGGGAGTTAAGCTGATGCGCTGGATGCCGATCCGCTGCCGACAATCGAAGCCCCGCCCTATGATGAAGCACGAGTTGCTGCTTGCGCGAACGATACGCACGCCCTGGGTATGCGAGCCTATCAGCTCCTGCCCGCAGGAACGCTGGACCACAACGATCCGGGCCACGCTTGTTCGGCAACGATTATGCCGTAGCCGTCAAAGCGGACCTGGATCGCGAGCTGGTAACGGGAGCCGCGCGTCTTAAGGCTTTCTGGAGGATGCACTCGGCCGTTCCTAGACGAACTGCCAAACTTAGGTCGGCCGCGAAAACACCTCCCACTATTCTCGATAATCACGATTTTACAAGATCAGTGTTGGTGCTTTGTACACTCGCATTCCGCACGATATCCCGGGGACGGTTCTCCCCGATGAGGTCGTGCGGCTTGAGGGCAATTCTTTTCGCATCGCCCCGAGCGCAGCATTTCTCGCTCTCTCATGAAATTAATGGACCCAAGGTGATTGGGACCTCTTTTCTGGCGGGAGTTCAGAGCGCCGCGCGAAGCGCGTACTAGTCGGCACCGATCTACGCCAGCCTCGTCGAGGCCGGCGGCGGCTAAGCCTGGTCGCACTGCCCCCATTGATGCTGCGCCTCGCGTACTGCGTGGCTCCGCGGCTCGGCTACAGCGTCGCGCATCAGGGGCCTCTCCGGCACATGCTCTGAGCACAATCGACTTTGCCTTCACCTCTTGAAGAAGTCGAGCAAGTCTTCATTGATTCGAATGGAAATGGTGTTGTTCGTTGCCAGGATTACCTTGCATGGCAACGGAGCAATCGCGGCTGCTGCCACGCAGCAGATAACAGCAGACCTCCTCAGCGTTCCCAACGTCCTCACTTTACGCGTAACGCACATTTGCTCTGCATGAAGTCCAACATCAGCGGCGCAGACAGCGGCAATAGGCCTGCGGTCACCGACCAGAGGAATGAGGTTCAGAGCCGTCGAAGAGCTCAAGCTAAATGATCTCGAAGTATCTCCGACGTTCAAAGTCGGTGACCCGATGTTGAACAGCTTCCCACTCCCAACGGCGCGAGCAAGAAAACGCTTCAACAAACTTTTCTCCAAAGACATCACTGGCCGCTGCAGACTCTGCAAACCGAGATGTTGCCTCTGATAGGCTTTGAGGCAGTCTCGGGGACGGACGACACATTTCCACGCTTGCATCACCGACGATCGAAGCCGGTAGTGCCGGACCTGTCTCGACGCCCAATATTCCCGAACCAATCGCACATGCGAGCGCGAGATATGGGTTCAGGTCTGCGCCAGGCAGCCTATACTCCAGACGATGGGCAGATGGCTCTCCCGGGATGGCGCGAACCGCGCAGGAGCGGTTGTCAACTCCCCAGCTTGGACAGATTGGTGCCCAGCAGCCAGGTACCAATCTCTTGTAGCTATTGAAGTTCGGCGCAGCGAGCACACAGAACTCATTCATGTATTCTAGTTGTCCGGCGATGAATTGCCTCATAAGCTTCGAAACGTTACCGAACGCATCGCTGTCGTAAAAGGCATTCTGACCGTCCGAGGACATCGAGATGTGAATATGGCCGGACTGGCCGGGCCATTTCTCGGAAACCTTGGCCATGAATGTAGCCATCATGCCTCGCGTTTGCGCCCACGCTTTTATCATCGACTTGAATATGGTTGCTCGATCGGCAGCTTCCAGCGCATCACAATGACGAAGTGACGCTTCGACCACGCCGGGCCCCGTTTCAAAGTGCAGTCCGCTGAGAGGTATTCTAGCCTTCTCACAAAGCGCCAAGATCTCATCGAACAGCTCATGTTGCGCGACAGAGCGCGCAATCGAGTAGCCGAACGGGCCCCGTGTTAAAGGAGCCCATTCGCCGAACGGCTTATCTTCAATTGTGTCGGCGTTCTCCTTGAACAGCATAAATTCAAACTCGAACCCGGCAGTGCAGCTGTAGCCGTGGTCTGCAGCCCTTCTCAGCACCTTACGCAGAATACCGCGCGGGCAGATGTTCTCATGTGTGCCCGTGAACTCGGCGAGGTAGAGATATTGATCGCCGACATAAGACACCGACCGGCCGGTGCCTGACAGGATACGCAGATCAGCATCTCCGAATGCTGATAGTGGCTTTTGCGTGAAACTGGCCGGAATGACCCGGTCCGAGCAATCCCACGCCAGCACCGCTTCGGAGAACTTGATAACTTTATCTCCATCCGAGAGATCTTCACCTAAGACGTGTTTGCCTCGCAGAACGCCATCGAAGTCGCTTACGCCGATCATCGTCGCGCGGGCTGGATTCGCCACGGTCAACCTGGCATCAATTGGCATTAGTCGAGATCCTGCGTCACTAACTCGAACACCTGGTTCATCCGCATTGCTCGCAACTTCCGATAGTCATCCTCAAGCTGATTCAAGTCGCTATTCACGAGATAAACGATGCCTGGTGTCGACGCCAAGTCGATCGTCGGAACCAGCTCTTGACCAATCGGAACGAATGCGATGGCATCCGCGAAGCTCGGGAGCTTGCGGATTGTTTCGAGTCCCCGGTAACCGGCAACGACACCGCCTATATCGGAGATCAACGAGACGCATAGTGCGTGAGCCTGCCGCTTGTAGGGCCCGCGCAGCCTCATGTACTCACCAAAGCCCTTGGGGTCTGCGTAGCGCCAGGCCGTCAGCGTCATATGGTTGTGCCCCAACGCCATGGTTCGTGCTTTTGCCGACATGGTCCCTTGAAGCCTCGCTCCGAAGTCCACCAGAACCGGCCCCCGATGATCGACAATGATCTCAGCATGAGCCGGTCCGTCGACGATCTGAAGCGCCTGCAGCGCACGCACCAAGTAGTCGGACAGCTCCTGAACGATTGGTTCGCTGCCGCCCAACAACCTCTCAAGTGAGCAGACCGATGATGCCCCCTCAACAGGAACGGTGTCATAGGTCCAGGCCTCCGTAACGAAGGCTTCCCCGTCGATCGAGACGGCATTTACGGTGTATTGCTGGCCGTTTATTTTCTCCTGCCCAAGGGCAAAATGATTCAACGCTCCGACACGGTTCGTCTTCCCGACAATTGCGCTTAGAGCCCGCTGAATATCAGCGTCTGTCGAGCAAAAGAATACATCCTCGGTACCCGTACTGTTCAGAGGCTTGATCACGATCTGATCGAACTTCGCGTCACGCTTCCAGCTCGCGATCTCTACAGCACTGTCGGACACGACTTGTCTGATCGATCGCACGCCTGCAGAGGTCAGCGCGCAAGACAATCGCGCTTTGTCACGCCGAGCAGCCGATAGCGCGGTCCCATTTGAAGGTAAGCCCAGCCGCTCCGACAAAGAATCGGCGAGCTCAACTCCGGTCTCGCAGCCCGCGATAACGAACTCCAATTCCCTGCCATGGAGAGCCTGAAGATGATATTCAACGATCTCGTCATACCCCATGCGCTCGCTGGGGCGAATGACTTCATCATACAGGTCCGCGTTGAAATGCGATTGGAATATGGGTGGAATCTGTGCAGCCGACATCACATGCACCGTTCCAATTCCATAGCGCTTGAATTCTTCCGGTAGGTAGCGGCCGGTAGAGTATGCGTCTACGATTACACAATTCCGTTCTTTCATGCGGATCTCCGATACTGCAAGCAGATGTTGCTGACGGCGACAGCCGTAATGAGAACATTTCCAACGAACGTATGTGACGAAGGCACGATGCGAGAATCGAAGTACTGGAACAGGAAGGTGATGATAGGGGCGGCGGACAGGACCATGTTGACAGTGAAGGGCTCTACGCGGCGAATGCCCTGCTGGATCAAGAGCAAAGGAACAAGGATCGTCGACAGCCCAATTATTGCGATCGCAAACCAATGCTGCGAGATCTCGAGCACGATAGATGAATGGTCGACCAGGCCCAGCAGCAAGAGAATCGTTCCATAAAAGCGATGCGCCAGCACTTGTCGGCCAGAACACCCACGGTCGAACAGCAGTTTGACCAGTACATTTGTGAGGGCCAGCGATAGGCCGGCCATGATCGCCAAGACGATGCCAAAGGACGATCGAGCCCCCCACTCCACGCCCGCGTTGCCGCTGGCCGAGATCCAAATCATGTAACTCCCGATCGTTGCGATCGTAACGCTCACGACGATATCGGATGCTGGAGGGGTGCCCTGGCGCCTGATCAGGGCGTTTAACCACACAGTTGCGGTGGGCCCCAACGCTACCATGAAGCCGACGACGATCGCAGGTTCAGCGTATTTCAGTCCGATAAATAGGCCGATCCAGCTGATCGCTGTCACGACATTGAGCGCGACGAAGACCAGGAGCGACCATTTCGCCACCCTTGCCTCGCCTCCCTCGCGGCGAGCCAGGAGATTGAACGTCAGACAAACCACAGCGAAGGACAGCAGGAGCGCGACGAACACATCTGCTTGCTGAAAATACGATGCCGCATAAACCTCGCCTGCCGCGCTCACGACGACATAAAGCGCCACAAAGAAAACTCCTAGAGCGAAGCGATTCGTCAATCGCTGCCCGCGCGGCGGCGCACGGCCCGCGGAGGACCAGGCGCGTGCATCGGCTCCGAGGGACTCTCCTTTCGACCTGCACGGACCACGTTTGGTTTGAAATGTCACAATCCGCCTCTAGTGCTTCTTAGCTCTGCAGTACCCAACACACGCCTCACCAAATGTTTTGAACAGTTGCTTGCTGAGGAGATCGGTTGAGACGTGCCATTCGGGGTGCCATTGCACGCCGATTTGCAGTGTCGGCGCGCCAATGACCGAAGCCGCCTCGACCAGGCCGTCAGGCGCCCACGCCTCCCGCCTCAGCGCCGGGGCAAGCGCCTCGATGCCTTGATTGTGCAGCGAGTTGACTTGCGCTTCGATCGTCCGCGCGATTGGGAAGAGCGCGCCATCGGAACATATCCTGACGCTGTGCGCGGCGTCATACTGACGGTCTCTTGGACGATCTGGCTTTTCGGCATGCATCGCGCCACTTTCCGGCCTCCACTCCGCAAGCGATGGGCGGAGTGTACCGCCGAAATAGACGTTGAGTTCCTGAAGCCCACGGCAAATGCCCAGAATAGGCATTCCGAGCGCGATGGCGCTCTCTATGGTTACGGCAGAGAGCCTGTCCCGCGGACGATCAAGGATCCCACCCTCAACGTCCTGCCGATCAGGCTCCGTCAAGGACGCAGGAGCTCTCAGGACGACGGGGTCGATGTTCGTTTCATCACCAGTCAACACCAGGCCGTCGAGCCGGCCTATGATCGCCGGGGCGAGGTCCTCCCTTGCATCTTCCGCGTCGACCGTCGGCAGTATCACGCACGCCACTCCCGCATGACGATGGAGTGCCTGCACGTACTTGCGCCGCAACCAGTCGCGATGCACACCATCCACCAATAGACGGTTCGAAGTGACGCCGACCACGACTCGGGCGCGCTCTGGCCGTAGCAACGTCACGCTACCTGCCCTCGCGTGCGAACCTCGGCAACGGACTGCTCATACAACCGTCGATTTCGCTCTTTCAACTGAGTTATGACGCTGGGTTGACCCTGGGGTCCCTTGACAAAGAGCCCGCCCCAGGTCCCGGCAACCTTCGCGTAGTTCGGATCCTGCATTCGGATCTTCTGCGCTTTGCGCAACAGCCAAAACGGGATACCCGGCGAAAGGTGATGCTCAAGGTGGTACTCATCCAGATTCTGTCCGAGTATGGCCCGCTCAAGGAAACTTCCTTTCCGATTCCTGGTGAGATAGACGTTCTGCGTCTCGGTTTCGCACATAGGTGAGTGCTCGGCGAGCTCGATAAACCAGCCGAGGACTTGAAACGTGGTGAGATAGGGCACGATCCAAAATAGGACGACGATATGGAGCAGCCCAAGAGCATATGACCCGGCCAGGATGCCGACCCAGAAGAGATAGAAGCCATACTTGTCGATAAGTATGCCTGAGCGGCTCTGATCCTCGACATCTGTGATCGAAAACCGATTGGTCCAAAGATACTTCAGATACGCCACTGTCGCGCCGCCGAAGATCGGCTTCCAGATCATATTGAAAGCGTACCGCTCCGGAGGCTGCACGTCGTAGACGCCGCTGGCCAGGAAGAACTTCAGGTCGGGATCCTTGTCCGGGTCCCCAAGATAGGGATGATGCAAATAGACGTGCGAGATCCGATAGGCCCAGTGACGCTGGAACAGGGGATAGGAAGCGAACAGAATGCCGAGGACGTAGTTCCAGGTCGTGTTCTTCGCGAGCGTGCGGTGAGCCGCATCATGGGCGATGGTTGTCAATCCGCGCTGATAGGCACCAATCAGAAGAACGGCCAGCGGGTAGAGCCACCATGAGACCGACACGGTCGCGAGCGTGCACGCTGCGATGACAGCGTAATCTTTGGCAATATAGGCCGCTCCCGTGATGTTGTCCGGCCTCAGCTCGGAGAGCTGCTTATTGATCTCCCGGCTGAATTGAACGGCCTCATAGCGTGATGACCTCAGTTTCCAAGCGTCTGCCTGATTCATGAGAACCTCTTCCTGATCGCCTTGCTGGTTGTCAGATTGCGGAAAGCGCCTTGTCTAGATCGCGTACGATGTCGCTGACATCTTCGATGCCGACACAAAGTCGGATCGAGCCGCCATATATGCCGGCGGCTTCGCGCTTTTCCCGCGGGACGGTGGTGTGGGTCGTCGAGACAGGATGAGTCACGAGCGTTCGGGCATCGCCTACATTCGAAACGTGATACATCAAGTCGACGTTCTGGATGAACTTGCGCCCAGCCTGCTCGTCCTCCACTTCGAACATGACCATCGCCCCGTGTCCGTATGCGGTATTGAGTGTCTGTTCGACGGTTTCCCGATCGGGGCCTTCAAAGAGCCCCGGATAGAAGACACGGCGTACTTTAGGATGCTCCTTGAGAACGTCGGCCACGATCCTGGCATTCGCGCAGTGCTGCTTCATGCGAAGGGGCAGCGTTTCAAGCCCTTGGATCAGTTGAAAGCTCGCAAAGGGGGCGATGGCCGCGCCGGTATCGCGCAACCAGGTCATGCGAGCCTTGAGCAGAAACTCGCTCTTTCCAAGATCGTCGACATCGCGCACCGCGTTATGCCAGACAACTCCGCCATGCGCATCGTCGGGACGGTTGAACAAGGGAAAGCGAGAGGCTCCCCGGTAGCTGAACTCGCCGTTGTCAACGATCAGTCCGCCAAGCGTCGTGCCATGGCCGCATAT
Organism: Bradyrhizobium sp. AC87j1; assembly: GCF_002936975.1. Taxonomy (NCBI): domain Bacteria; kingdom Pseudomonadati; phylum Pseudomonadota; class Alphaproteobacteria; order Hyphomicrobiales; family Nitrobacteraceae; genus Bradyrhizobium; species Bradyrhizobium sp. AC87j1. The sequence continues at coordinate 38,447 of NZ_PTFE01000042.1, read as the reverse complement.
ATATTTCGTTGCGGAGTACGTCGTAATCGCAGCGCCGAGATCTGACGGCCGGCATACCAGTGGCGTCGTCGTATTGTCCACGACCAAAGGCACGCCGTACTTTCGGCCGATCTCCGCCAGCTGCTTGATGGGGAGCGGAATCAGACAGGGATTCGAAATCACCTCTCCGAACAAGCAAATCGTGCGATCATCAATGGCACGGTCGAACGTCTCGGGCCTTCGAGGATCTGCCGTCCTCACGCTGATCCCAAGACGCCTTAATGTGTTGTGGAGCAGGTTCCAGGTATTGCCATATAGATAGGGAGAGGCGACGACATTGTCCCCCACTTCGCCACTTGACAGGTTGACGATAGCCAGGAACGTCGCCGCTTGACCTGACGCAACGGCAAGCGAGTCGCTTCCCATATCGACGGCGGCGTAGCGCTTTTCCAGCGCGCGGGTCGTCGGATTGATGATCCTCGTGTAGGTGAATCCATCGGCCTTGACGTTGTAGACGTCAGCAATGTGGTTTAGATCGCCATCGAGTTCATAAGCCGTATTCTGGTAAATCGGCACTGCGACGGCTTTCGTCACCGGGTCGCGTCGATAGCCCGCATGCAGAACAGCAGTCTCGGCGGAAAACGGCAGCTGCGGGTCCCCAGCCGCTCGGGCCGGCATCTTTACGCGAGCCACGCATGCCTCTTGGCCCGACATCGGCCTTGCTGATCGAGCCTGACCGGACCGGAAATATGTACGAAAAGCGCACCCCAACTGCTCGATCCAGCTGGACTGGATTTCCCCAATGCAACCGACGCGAAAACTCCGCGTCGCAAGATGCAGCTTCGAGTAGACGTAAAGGTTGTGGGCCGCCAAGTGGCGATACAGCCCATCGAATCCTGCCTGGTCCACGATTCCGGACGGCGCACTGAATGCGACGCAGACCGGCGACTGCAAGTCCGGGGACAGCAGCGGAGACACCACTCCTTCGAGTTCTTTGACGAGATCGTCCCTGACCTTCTCGTACCTAGAGCGCCTAGCATCGATGCCCTCCTCGTGCAGAATCTTCAAGGCCTTTGTCGTTGCCTGAACGATGTGGGTGGGAGGGGTCGATCGCCACTCACCCGTGCGCTCGAGCGAGAGCCATTGATCTCTCACGTCGAGCACAAACGACCTCGGTTCTTGAACCGCATTCTCCAGCAACTCGCGAGACGCGATGACAAACGCTACTCCCGGCGGCCCTTCTATGCACTTGTTGCTCGAGGTGACCAGGACGTCAGGTCCACGCTGGCTCAGATCGATGTTAAGGGCGCCGAAAGAACTCATCCCATCGATGATGGTCTTTATGCCACGTCGCCTCGCCTCCTCCACGATCGCGTCCAGCGGATTGACGATTCCGGTTGTCGTCTCACAATGCACGAAACATAGGTGCGTAACGCCAGGATTTCGGCTCAGATGCTCGCCAATTTCTTGAGTATCCAAAGGATCGGTCGCTCGCTTGACAAGCTTCAGTGCTTCGACGCCCCACAGCCGCAAAATTTGTAAAATGCGCTCGCCATAGATGCCGTTTATGCAAACGAGCGGCCTGTGGGCTCGGGACACAAATGAAGAGAGAGCGGCTTCCATTGCAAAGGAGCCGCCCCCCTGAATAGGCACCACCGAATAGTCGTCAGCATTTCCAAGCAAGCTGAGCATCAGCCGCCTCATGCAGGCGGTCACTTCCTTGAACTCGCAATCGCGCGATGCGAGATCAAGCTGCATCTGGCTCCTGACTGCCAGCGATAACGACAATGGACCAGGCGTCAGTAAAGAGCGCTGTCTTGTCAAGACATTCCTCCTCAAGTTGCAGTTGTCAATGGATCTGGAGAACGCCGGGCCACCAGGAAGCCTCTGTGGCGAGCCTCGACTTCCTTCGGTCAACAGCTTCGGGGCAAGCGCCATAAATCGCGGGCGCGTTTAGGGTCGGCGCCCGAAACACCTGCCGGACGGCAATCTCCATATCTCATCGCAGATACGGAGCGATCCCTCATAAAGCTCATCGCCGGTGCCATTCACACCTCCTAGAAATTGGCTTTGGGAGAGCGCGCTCGAACGCAAGTGGCGCCGACGCGCGCTCTCATCCCAACTATCACACAGGCGCAGACTTGAGCGCCGTCGACTTCTTGCGTCGCTAAGCAGCAGGTCCGGCGACCGACTTACGCGGTGAACCTTCTATTCAGGCAAACTTCGCGTTAGGAAAACGATGCAGTCGGATGTCATCGCGCCCGGATGCAGATCAAGCCACGGCACACTTGATAATCGTCGTCGGCAGGGAGTCTGATGCATGGGTTTGAGACTTGATGCATTCGCATTCCGTCGCTCGTTGGAGGGTTTGGGACACCGATGACTGTCGTTGTCCATTTCGAGATCGTACAACTTGACGTTAGGGGCGTTTCAACCCTCTCGCGGGATTTTCTCGCGTGAATTTTTTCTGACGCACTCCCATCTGGCGGCGACAAGCCGACGTAGGCAGCAAAGTGCGGAGATTCACAGCGAGGCAGAATAGTTTGAGAGTTCGACGTCAGGACCGTCGGCATTCCGTCGGCAAGCGCGATACCTGCAGGTCAGTGATGGGCCAATCTGCCCGTCACGTACGATCCTCGCCATACCCCCAGCTGGAGTATGTGCTCTCCGCCGTGCCGGCGAGATTCCCGTGGAAGGTGGTGCCTGGAAAGTGTACGCCATCGTCGCAGATATTGCCGGTATCACGTCGTTGCACTTGAATGGAGCGGCCTTGGCAGGCTGTGGCCGAGCCCGGCTTGAAGACAATTGGGGGACCTTGGATCGCTGGCCGTTTAGCGACGATCAGTTCGACACCTTTCGGCGAGTCGCCGTGAAGCAGAACATGTCATCCTGCTCTGGTAGGACTACATCGAGCCGACTCCAGATGAGTGGCATGTGTCCTCTCTGCGAGCAATCGCTAGGCTAGTAGCATCTCTCGGTTCTGTAAGCCGCTTCGCGGCGAGAACGTCTTACGGATCAATCATCGGCTTTGTGAGCGTGCCGTGGTCACGGTTGGTCCAACGCGTGAGGACCAGGGTGAGCCGGAGGTCCATCGCGCCGCGGCACTCAGTGAGCGCCAGTACCTCGGCCGTGAGGCGCTCTGGTTGGACGGATCGCACCTCCGACCCTTCTGCTCGCGTGTCTCTGCAGCGCCTGCTCGTTGATGGCGAGCTCGCGTTCGACGTGTGTGTGTGTGTGTGCGGTCTACCGCGTGGTCGAATAGGTTGACGGTTGACCAGAGCGGATCATCAAGACATCGCCCTTGTCGCTTGCCATGGATGAACTCGCTTGCCTTTTCGGCCGCGCCCATGGCGGGCTTCATGGTGATCAACGGGGGCAGGCGAAACGGAGCAGAACCCGAAGCATGGCGGAGGCCCGTAGCGCAGCGCAGCGCAGGACGGCCAGGATTCGCGGCTGCTTTGTCTCGCGATACTAACGCGCGGGGCGTATCGGTCGACGAGCGGCGGGCCAAAAGGAAGCAGGCTTCCGGAAAGCTGGCAGGGTCGCGACAGGAGGGAGTCGGGGCCGACTGCTAAGTTCAGATTGGTCAATATACTGAAGCAAGCGCCCGCTCGCTGGATGCGGCCAGGCTCGGAAAACCGAGGCTCCACCCTCATACTGCGCGAAAGATTGAAGCCGGCCGAGACGCTGCCTGGCTTGTTTTTATGCGAGCTCGGCGCGTCGGTGGCCGCACGCGTAGCAAGAAGCACTAAGCGAAACTCAACCTACTGGCAGTCGGACTTCCTCTCTGGCCTTTGTCATCGCGTCGTAAATTCTGATCTGGAGCATGGGACGACGCTTCTTGAGCTCCTCCGCTCCCGCCCATGCTCCATCTCTGCTCGCGTACTCGGTCTTGAATTGACCATCCACTTCGAGCACGTAACCGGAAGCGGGCAGTCGAGAAGTCGGGGCGACCATCTTGTTGCTTTAGAGCGAAAAGTCCGATCGCAGGCCCGCCTGAGCCGAATCGCCTTGGCCGGGCCAGCGGGATATTGTGCGAATCGATGGTGCGATGCGAGGGACATCTAACCATCAAGAAATGAGCGCGCCATCAAGACATCCACTACCGCTTCCACTGAATGCTCTAGGGTCTGCTCCATGGTCCTGAGATGAATCTCCGGTGTTGTTGGTGCTTCGTAGCACGAATCGATCCCGGTGAAGTTCTTGATCTTGCCGGACTTAACTTTTGAATACAGGCCTTTTGGGTCTCGCCGAGCACATTCGTCGATCGGCGTATCGACAAAGACTTCTATGAACTCTTCCTTGCCAACCAGGCCGCGCACCCTGTCACGCTCGGCCCTAGAGGGCGAGATGAAGGAGCAGATGACGATCAAGCCGCTGTCCGCCATCAGCTTGGCAACTTCACCGACGCGCCGAATGTTCTCCACGCGGTCGGCCTCCGAGAAGCCGAGGTCCGCGTTTAATCCGTGCCGGAGGTTGTCGCCATCCAGCAGCATGGTATGCCGCGACATGCCACACAGCTTTTGATCAACCAGGTTGGCAATCGTCGTCTTTCCCGCGCCAGATAGGCCAGTGAACCAGATGACGCAAGGCTTCTGATTCTTGAGCGCGGCGCGCTCCCTCCTGTCCACGGATAGCGCTTGCCTAGCAATATTGGTGTCCCGCCGTAGCGGAAAGGCGATCATGCCGGCCCCGACCGTACGATTCGTGTAACGATCGATGAAGATAAATGATCCGGTCTTTCGATTGAGGTCGTAAGAATCGAATACTGCGGGCATTGCGGTCGCAACATCGCAGAAGGCGATCTCGTTGAGGGAAAGCATCCCGGCGGCCAGATGCTCACAAGTGTTGACGTCGATCCGATGCCTAATTGCGGTAATGCTGCCGGTAATCGTCTGTGATCCAATCCGCAGGACGTAATTGCGTCCGGGAGCGAGCGGCTCCTCGTCCATCCAGATCACATAAGCGGCGAACTGGTCGGCGACCTTCGGTCGGTCGTCCGGTCGCGACAGAATGTCGCCACGGCCGATATCGATTTCATCTTCCAGTGTAATGGTAACCGCATCGCCGGCTTCGGCGCCGACAAGGTCGCCTTCGTGGGTCACGATCCGCTTGATGCTCGTGGTCCGTCCCGACGCGGCGACAACGATCTCGTCTCCTGCCGAGATCCTCCCGGAAGCCACCGTCCCGGCATAGCCCCGAAAATCCGGGTTTGGGCGGTTCACCCATTGGACCGGAAAGCGGAAAGCCTGGCCAGCGGTGCCGGACGGGATGTCAATGCTCTCCAAATGCTCAAGCAGGCAGGGACCATGATACCAGTTGGCATGAGCGGAGCGGTCCACGACGTTGTCGCCGTAGCGGGCCGAGATCGGGATCGGAACGACCGAGGTGAAGCCGAGACCGGCGGCAAAGGCCAGATAGTCACGGGCGATCCGATCGAAGCACTCTTTGTTGTATGCGACAAGATCCATCTTGTTCACTGCCAGCACGACATGACGAATACCGAGCAGCGAACAGATAAAGGAGTGGCGGCGGGTCTGAACCATCACGCCTTTGCGGGCATCGATCAGGCTGATGGCGAGCTGGGCATGCGAGGCGCCGGTAGCCATATTGCGGGTATACTGCTCGTGGCCGGGAGTGTCGGCCACCATGAAGGAGCGCCGCGGCGTCGTGAAGAAGCGATAGGCGACGTCGATCGTGATGCCCTGCTCCCGTTCGGCTTCGAGCCCGTCCACGAGCAACGCGAAATCGATGTCATTTCCGGTGCTACCGTGCTTGATGCTGTCGCGTTCCAACACCGTGAGCTGATCGTGGTAGATCATCTTGCTGTCGTGCAGTAATCGGCCGATTAGCGTCGACTTGCCGTCGTCCACCGAGCCACACGTGATGAATCGCAGCTGATCCTTTGTCCTGGCGGGGACCGCTTCCGTTGTCGGCCTTGCAAACATCAAAAATAGCCTTCCCGCTTCTTCTTCTCCATTGAAGCGGCTTCATCGGTATCAATTAGGCGTCCCTGGCGCTCCGACACAGTCGCAGTCTGCATTTCTGCGACGATGTCTTCGATCGCCATCGCATCAGATTCAATAGCCCCGCTCAAAGGATAACATCCGAGCGTGCGAAAGCGGATCATCCGCATTTCCGGCGTCTCGTCGCAGCTAAGCGGCAATCGCGTGTCGTCGATCATGATCGTCGCATCATTTCGACGCACTGTCGGTCTTTGTTTTGCGAAGTAGAGCGGAACGACTGGAATCTTCTCAAGCATGATGTATTCCCACACATCGAGCTCGGTCCAGTTTGACATCGCAAACACGCGCATGGTTTCGCCCTGGCGGATCCGTGTGTTGAACAGGCTCCAAAGCTCCGGCCGCTGGTTACGGGGGTCCCATACGTGTCCGGCCGAACGGAAGGAGAGTATCCGCTCTTTTGCGCGACTCTTTTCCTCATCGCGCCGGGCTCCACCAAAGGCGGCATCAAATCCGTGGAGGTCGAGCGCCTGCTTCAGCGCATCTGTCTTCATCACCTGGGTATGGAGCGCGGAGCCGGAATCGATCGGATTGATCCCGCGCGCGATGCCGTCCTTGTTGATATGGACGATCAGGTCGAGGCCGAGCCGCTTGGCTGTCGCGTCTCGAAAGCTGATCATCTCGCGGAACTTCCAGGTCGTGTCGACGTGGAGCAGTGGGAAAGGCAATTTTGCCGGATAGAACGCCTTGATCGCAATGTGCAGCATCACGCTTGAGTCTTTTCCGATCGAGTAAAGCATGACCGGCCTTTTGAACTCGGCGACAACATCACGCATGATTTCAATCGATTCAGCCTCGAGACGGCGCAGATGTTTCGGCAGCATATATCTTCTTTTCGATGCAGGATCTCTGTTCTTCGCCGTTCTATGGCTCCAGCCCAGAATGGGGAATATCCGCGGCGCAAACGGACGGCCAAGAGGCAGGCTCGTCCATGAGGTCAAGCCCAATTGGACAGCAGACTTGCAGACGCGGCAACATATCGCATTCCGCCGCTGTTGCGACCGGCTCCGGCGTCACACCTGATCGGGAGATCAGCTCGTGCGGGTTAAGGATCTTGGCTAAATCAACCAGCGTGTTTTGATCGCAAGCATTCAGATCGCCCTACGAGATATTGAGGATCTGCTCAAGCCGCGCGACCTCGCCTCGCAACATCTCGATGGCCGCGTCTCGGTTCTCCGAAACGTTCCAAGCAGTGTGGACCGGCTCTCCAGCGTGAGAGGGGCCGGATAATGCTCCGGCCTTGGTATTTCGCAAATCCCACCAGGTTCGGAATATTCGACGATAGAGTTCGGTTACCTCACTTCCCCTATCCAGCACTCCGGCTTTCTGTGCATGCAGCAGTTCCTGCTCATATCCGAGTTCCAGCAAAAGCTCAGCGCCAACCAAATCAGTCACGGTCTGCATCTCTTCGACGCTCAATTGAGATTGCCATGACTTGACAGAGCTTTCGTCGACGGCGTTTCGTTCCAGGATTTTTCGATCCCCAAAGCTGCTGGATCGAAGATAATCTGCTTGTCTCATCCCGGTCGATGCGACGACCGCTGGGTCACAGCCAAGCCCCGTCAACAGACGCCGGGCTTCCTCGTCCGGATGCGCCACGAGCAGTTCGTATTGCACGAACTGTGTCTGCGGGCGAGTGCGGTGCGCGGCGAGCTTGGGAAGGCCCAGAACCAAATCGGCGAGTGAAGTTATGATGACGTCGGGCAGACGGAGCATGAGATCGGCGAGGCTGGATACGCTAACCGAATGCGAGCTTTCTGTCCGCAGCGGGATGCCCCACGTCGATTTCAGTGAAGCGGCGATGGCATACGGATTGCGCATCAGAAGGATGTGTGGCGCCTCTGGATAGACAGATTCAAGAAACTCAAGCACCGTCCAATAGCGTGGTGTCTTGTCTATGATGATGCGCTTGCCCGCTTCTGCCAGATACTGATCGTATGCTGCATCGGCGAAAGCGCGGCTGACGATCGTGCGATCTATCCGCCCCAGGAATTCGGAGGTCGCGGCCTTGATCAGTGAGCTGCCCGCCGGGTGACGCTGATCCACCCTGCCAAATGCTTCAAGCGCCAACATCAACCAGGGTTCAGGCGGAGCCACGATGTCTGGATGGTGCTGGAGCAAGTGCGCCAGGAGTGTCGTCCCGGATCGCGGAAGACCGAGGAGAAAGCACACCGCAGGCGAACGGCCAAAACGTCCGCTCATCGTTCAGACCCTCGTGCTTGAAAAGCAAACCCTGTCGTCGCTCGCTCGATTGAGCGAAAAAAGCCAGTCGCGCGATCACATGGGCAACCGCATGCGTACAAAGCGTCAAAACGACAAGAATTTTGTCTGCCACTCATGACTTGAGAACCGTTCAGTTTTGATTGATCGGGCGGGATCACGGAAGCATAATCGAAATTGCCTCCTCGATTTCTCGACAGTTGAAACGAAGTCAAGCGCCACCTCAATTGCACGAAGGTTGATCGCGATATGGGAAGGTTGGGAAGAACTATACGGACGTTTGCCGAAGACTGCCCGCGGTACATGGAAGGTTATTACGTGTAGTCATAAGCTGCACGTTGCTGGGGCATTGACGCCGTAAATGCGACATGCACCTCGCTGATGTTCGGCCTACAAGAGCGGACAGCTCGGCAAGCGCCGTAAAGACTACATCGCGGACATCTCACTTGGCGGGGCGCAGCTATCTTGTCAGCGCGTATCGATCCTGACGCAACTTTGCCGTTGGTCCGTCAAGACACTGAGCCATAGCTCCGGCCCGCCTGTTGTGCGCAAGCCCGTCCAACAGAACTATACCAACTATTTGATTTACCTGCTCTTGCAGCACTGGCGCTCCCCTAATCGGCGCTAAGGACGGTTGTCAAGGACGGAACCTGGCTTATTATGCCGCCGGATTTACCTGATCCAGCGAGCGCGCTTGGCTGCATCTATACTGACGGAGACGACATTGTCCGGCCGTTCATGTGGGAGAGCAGATCAATCCATGCGTGTCTCGCAGAACTTGCCAGCTTTCCTGCCATGCTGGGCATCACTGGGCCACGGTGGACGATCCTGATGGCGGTGACCTATTTGGGCAGAGAAAAGGGTGTGCCGGTCAATCTAGCGTCACGATTGATGCACGTCGACCCTTCCTTCGTGACGACCCACTCAAGGCTGCTAGAGAAAAACGGTTTGCTGCGGCATAGTCCTCCGCAAAGGATGCCCGGATCCTGCAGATGTCGCTGACGGCCACAACGCGCTGCATCTCGCGACTTTGGCGCCACGACAGGCAACGCAGGATGAGCTCGGTTTGATGAAAGCGGCGTTGACCGATCAAGCGAGCGCACTGCTAAGCCTGCTACGGCGAGGCATCGCCTGGAAAGGGCCCGCTCTGACATTAAGAAGACCAAACGCACGACCTAGAAATGGAGCTCGCTGACCATGAGTCTCCCATCCTTCGAATATGTCTTGAAGCAACGCGGTCGAAGGTGGTTGTGGTCCGTGCACAACGCCGAGGGCGCGCAGGTGATGACGGGTTCAGGACGTAACCGCTCCGCCGCGATCTATCAAGCGAACAGAGCGCTTTTTCAATTGCTGTTGAGGGCGCCATATCGTCTCGGAGCTCAAGCTAGCCAACAGGCTCGGCGCGGTCCGCTTACGCCCAAACTTTAGTCTGGCTTGAGCTTCGAGGATGCCCCATTCGCGAGGTTCTTTCCATTCGGCTAAAGCGATCAGCCGATGTGTTCGGCCCAGCGCAGCCAAGACTGCCTCGCCGAAGCTGAAGAAGCTGCCGCCCGAACGGATACTAGATTCCACCCTTACGGGAGTTCGCCTGAGACTGGTCAGCTTCTCGAAAGCTAACGCATCCAGGACTCGGCGTTGTGTCATCGCATGCGTTCCGGGAACCGAGTGTTTCCGGGTTTTATCTTCGAGACAGGGCTATGGCCAAGGCTATGTCTTCACTCGCGATCATACATCGCAAGCGGCCGTCGCCCCCCTTCCAAGTCTCTTGATCAAGGATGAGGAGGCGCAGGAGCGCATTCCGCGACATTGAAGGCATCCAGCACATGCGTGAAAAACTCTCTCAGCGCGGATCGGCGAAGCCAAATGTGGGACAAAATTTCTATAACAAAAGAGGGCGGCCCGCGAGCCGCCCTACCGCACCATTAGGCAGCGTCGCTCAAAATTAACGCTGATGTCCGAGTCCGATTCCGAGATTTAAGGCCTTCTGGCGTAGCGCGCCGGCGCTGCGTTTAGTCATTTTCGCTATCTTTATGACCGGGGTCCGAGCCTTCGAATGGACTTTGAGCTCTTTGATATCTGCCTTCGTCCACTCGCGCCGCTTAACGCGTTTCTTGGTTGCTTTTTTCACGATGAATGCTCCTTCTGAGAAGGGCGCTTGTAACATAGTTTTTTCGCAGCGCGACAGTAAAAAAGGGAGCATCGGAACTCGCGCCGGGTATTAGCTCGGTCATGCTTTCGGAAGACAGCGCGTCTGGACTAGTGCAGCTGTGGAATTGTAAACTTCGTACAGACGCTGTGTGTGAGAGGCTTCGTTATAATTGAACGCAGCTCCAATCGACCCCTCTCTATTCGAAGCTAAGAACGTAGACTAACATGTTCTGGAATGAGAAAGCCAATCGCGATGAACCTGAACGGCTGCATCTCGGGGAGCTTCGTGATTTGGATTAAGTCTGGAGCGATCAAACATCGAGGCCCTCTGAGACATCGTGGCGAACTTGCTATGGTCACCTTTTGACGATTAGCGCGCTCGATATCTAAACGCCAGAGACCCCATAGGGCTTGCGCGTATACTAGATCGCTCACGTCTTCGTGTCGGTCGTCCGGGCTCGGCTCAACGCGTCGGAGTGCACGAAGACATCAGCTCCTCCATTCCTTAGGTTGAATGAACACATATCGTCCCTTGGTCGCATTGAGGCACTTCACACTACCAATAGCCACTGCATTATGTCCAAACTGAACTTGGGCGATCTAATCGGGTAGGTGGCCATCAGCAAGGGCTTGAGCGACAAGCCGTCACGCCGATAGCCCTTGCGCGGGCTCGTGCCGGGGAGCGCTTTCTGCGCGCGCTCGTTCGTAGCTGCGAAGACACAGGGGCGGCTACTCATCTTCGGGGTCGTGCGCGATCTCCCGTCCAACCTGACCCTGCATAGCGCCTAGATCTAGCAGTTCGAGCCCTTCAAGAGTCTTCCTTCCCTCGTCGGTGATAATCCAGCACCCAGCCTCTCGCACAATCAGCCTTTGGCCAAAAATATCGAGTTGGGGTACGCGGCTCGCGATGCGCTTCATACGCGCCGGCCACTCTGGGCCACTGCTGTAATAGATAGCCAAATGCTGTTTAACGACTTCGATGCTCGCCCGTCCGTGCGGATGGCCGGCAAGTATCTTCAGTATGGACAGCTGAAAACTCACGCGAGCACGCCATCGAGTCGAGGAAAAGCTCCATAATACTTATCCTGAGGGAAGCCGCAGCGCCGTGCGCCGCTTTTCAAAAGAAACCTTGCGCCATAAGCCTGATGAAGCAGGGTAACCACCTGCCGCCGACGCGGTAAGCAAGGTTCTCGACGGCATCGGCGACATCCTGCCCAGAGTGTTTTGAAGAATGGGTCAGCGGAGACAGCCGCGTTGGCTACGCGTGTGACGAGGCCTCAACCGCCGTCTTCGACCGATTTGAGATCAAACTACGTCGGTGGTAACCGCGCTGTTCGACATCTTGGCGAATGACATTGCTCACTGAACGCACCGCACGCTTCTTTCGCTTCCAACTGCCGGCCAACCCCGCAGGGATCGCAAACCCTCGCGGAACGACCAAAAGATCGCGTCTTCCGTTCAAATAAATATCGAACATGTCGTCCCTCGTTTGACACAAGCGTAGATCGCCGGTTCATACATTTGGTGACATCGAAGCAACAGTTGCGCTTTAAGACTCTACGCGCGTTTTCTCCGGATTTCGCCCGCACTTGAGCGTGCATGGCGCAATCCCGCTTCTCCTTCGCGCGCTCCGCATTGCCGAGAATACAGGAGCCTTCGCACGCCTTTTTTGTCGCTAACAGATCCCATCATCGGGGCGTTGTTCTCGATAAGGCAATAAGCCTTGCTGGCAACCGTTGGAGCGAAAACGAGCCAGTGAACTGAATTGTCCTTCAGTAGACAGAGGCCTGATCTGTGATGCGACGGACTTTTGCCGCTCGGACGGATTTGATTGAGCATTGTCTTGCGTGGCCATCTTCTTTTGTTCTGAGTTTATCCCTGACCGCACGATCATATCGTACTCGGGTGCTGCTGTTTCAATGTACGTGAGGACCGTCGCGGGCGCGATGGTGCCGCCGGACGTGAACGTGTTCACATCCAAACTTACCGTCCACTGGTCACGGAATACAGACATGGCGTTCATAGCGCGAACGCGAGATTCGCCAGTGACAAAGTGCTACGCTCCTCGGTCCAACTTGTGCCCTTGACATCTGACCATTGGCCGACATGAGGTCGATATGAATCAGCCTTCGTCAGATCGACACGATAATGATCATCCGCGTTTTAGGAATAATTCCGTCCTTGTCAGGAATATGCGCCCGAGCAAGTGGAGCGCACTCACCATTTGTGTTGAGCGTCTTCATGCAATACGCCGCGCCCATTGAGACTGCATTTACTTTATCCAGCGGCCACATCGCCGTTACCGAGGCGAATTTGATCGGACCGAGTTGTAGTTCGGCAGAACTATCATCTCCGCCTGCGGTAGTCGCGCCGGCCGTTGCGGCGGCGCCAGGCTGGCGGCGAAAGCGAGCAATACGCAGAAGGTAAACGCCGGATCGTGTTCCCGTCGCTGCGGCAAAGTAGAAAACGTAGGCAGAAACAGTGGTACAGACATAAGGACTGCTTCACCCATGTCGTGGATTTCGAGGCGGCAATGAGGCTTGTCCTGTGTCGGCCCTCTTTGAATGCCGGCATGCTCAGGAAGCAAGATCTTCGGCGAGGAACTGTTGAGCGCAATCAATCGCGAAAGCGTAGCGGGAGGATATCTCACGTCCGAGCACGCAGGGTCTGTTCATTGGGGCATTCTTTGAGCGGACTTGCATGGCATTTCCTATCGAGGTCGGCGGCGCAGCGGACTTCGGTCTGACATAGGCCACTCACCCGCTGCAGATCGCGCAATACGTCTCCATAGCGGCAGCAAGCGCATTCTTGGAAAAACCGGCAAGTGCCAGGCGCCTGCTTAAATGTTCAGGAGAGCGCGCTGGTTTGAAGGGCAAATGCGGACAGATTAAGTCAGGTGCGATCGCATCGATGTGCTGCGGGCTCAAGTAAGCCCGGCGTCAAGGGCATTAATGTGTGCAGATTGGCCAACCACGCATACCCTTTGAAACAGCCATGGCTGCCAGAGGCAGACTTGTGCTTGATATGAATCAAACAAGACGAGTTGTGGGAGCCGATCCTTCCGGATGGCCCTGCCGGTACAACGCTTGACGGAGCGCTGCAGAGCCAGTTGAGCGGCAGGCGGCAAACTCTCCAGCGAGGTCCGCTAGGTGTGAGACAACAGGGCGCTCGCCGATTTGACGCCAGCATCGCCAGTTGTTCTCGAATCGACGGTCGACGCGATCCTGTCCGGGATAACGCTTAGACTACAGATTGACCCACAATTCGCAGACTTCCCCCGCCAAAGTCAAGCTAACCAGCCCATGCCGCCGGCAATGCAGGCGGGGTTCGAAGCTCTATTACATCGGCGAAGACTGTCCAATCGCGAACACTCTTTTGCTTGCAGAAATCGCTCTCCGCCTGCTGTGCAGCAGCACTCAGCGAGGTGGCATCGACCTTGAACGCTGCCTGACAGGCACGATGTTCGTGTCCGATATCGTCACAAACGGTCTTAATGAACCGAACATTAAATGAAGGCATGGCATCCTCTTCTTGTGGGTTTGCTTATCCACCATTCTGCCATTCGCGCCACAAGAGTATTTGATCTGCCTCAAGCAGCATCCACAAGAGGTTGTCCGCTCCTCCATCGAGATAAGGCCGAAACTTTGGCAGCGCGGCTCGAGCTCTCCTGTTGTGTCGCAGACCACGCGACCTCTATTTGTCCAGCTTGTCGGATCGCACCCTGTGTTTTGGGCCGAGGGATAACGCCTTCTGGTCTGCTCATGCCCTGGACTGACAGAATTGAGTCGCCGACGAATCGAGGAATGTCTGAAGAGACGATTGAAAGCCGCATGCGCCGTCATGCCCGAGATGCCGGCTATTGATCTCTATCGATCCCATACTCAACCGCTGGCAATATGAAGACTTGAGAGGCCGCGAACTTTACACGCGATACTTGATGGTCTCACGAGGTATTGCCGCAAACGAAAGTCATTGCGCCAATCACCGGGCAGAGCCATTTCTGACGCGCGCCGGCGGCCGGGACTATCGATTGCGAGACCTACGCGCACGTGTTCGTGGGCCAATGAGGCAAACCGCCCCTGCGGTCGCGACAGCAAAGCCGATGATCACGCTTGTCGCATCCAACGTTTCGATGAGCCCAGGGTTCAGGACTTCAGCGCCAAGCCTATGGCTGGGATTTGCCCGGCAAGGCCACCGATAATGCGAGGTGAGCGATCAATTGACCATCTGCTTGCCGGCTATCGCAGCATTGAGGACAAATGCTGTCGTGGCCCATTCGCGCGCGGTGCACCTCAAATCAACCCCGCTACACGCTGGCGTGTTGCGGACCAACGCGAGGTCCTGGCGGATCGCCCGACTTGGGACACGTCGCCTGCCAACGGGGGCCTGTGCGGCTCGCTGCAGCCGCTCGAGTTCGGCCATTCTGGATACGCATCAGCTCTTTTTGACCTGTATCAATTCTGCGGCGACTGCCTACTGATAGAAGTGAGCTTCCCGTCCAAGGTCACACACATGGCAGACAGAAAGACTTGGCGTCCCATCATCTTTTCATGTCCAGATACCGGCGACCGAGTTCAAGGACTGCTGCCGGGCGTATCTGAGCCGCGTGCCGATGACCTGCACACAATAACCTGCGCCGCGTGCGAAGGCGTCCACTTCATCGACCCGCGGACGGGCGCGATGATCGACGCCGAGCGAAGCTAGGCCCGTCCGAATGGAGTGAAGCGAGATCCGGCGTCTTCCGGTTCTCGGGATGCCGCCCCGGTCACGAGGGCGCGGCTGACGTCATCACAACCCAATGCCCGACTTTGACGCCGTGGGACAAGGAGATTTCCCACCAACGAAGGATGTTCGAGATGACAGACCACGGGGACATTCGTCCCGCCGCGGGCCAGATTGCGGGAGCGGCAGTTCAGTTCAACTTCTGCAGAACGGCGGTTAATACCAACCGCCGAGGTCTTGAGCTGATCCAGATCGATTCGACCGAAGCCCGGGAGTTGTTTCGCAGCGCCAATCCTAATATTTCGGTTGGCGAGCCGATCATGTCCCGGCACGACAGGTTCAGCGGCGCCACGGCCGATAAAACCGCGGCCGCCACGCCGCCTGGGCAATATTGGGCTGAGCCTGTTTGCGCGGCGGTCCAAGCCATCTGGTCCGTAGTTCAGAAGGTTGCCTGAATTTGTCAGCCAGCAGCGATGAACACCGTCCAAGATTTACTGGCGACCTGACCTGGGAGCGGCTCGAAACGGCGCCGCCCTTTGATCGGGATTTGGAGATTGCCGTGATCGAGGGTAATACCATTCACCGGGTGGTCTTTCCTTGCCGCCGGACCTTCGGCGGCTGGATCAAGGCCAAGACCAGAGAACACGTAGCCGTGCAGCCGACGCACTGGCGCATATGGCCAGATGCCGGCGGCCATCCTGCACAATAGATTGGTGTGAGTTGAGGCGCGTTTCTGCTCCGGTGGCCTCTCGTGGGAAACAATGTAGAGTCAATGGAATGAGAGGGTCTACCAGGAAACATGTCCGACCACGTCCGGAAAGGCTATGGCACTGCCGCGGCACGTTTTGCCGCTTTCGTCGCGGTCGCGGCCGGGCGGACGTCGCTCCTCTGCTCTGCCTCATTACAGCGTGGCCCTTCTTGTGAAAGGTCTCATTACCGATCCCGCAAACATGATCGATATCGTGGAATTCGCGGGCGCCATGATCGTGATAGACGAGAAGGGCATCATTCGCTCGTTCAGCGCCCCGGCAGTGCGTTTATTTGATTGGTCTCCGGACGACGTGGCCGGAATGAATGTGTCGAGGTTGATGCCGCAGCTCTACCGCGCCGAGCATGAGCTACATCGAACGTTATGTGGCCAACGGCGAGCGGCCCATCATCGGCATCGGCTGCATCGTGGTCGGCGAACGGAGCGACGGCTCGACCTCCGTCGGTGAGGCCATAGCGCGCGCCGAACGGCTCTTCACCGGTTTCATCCGAAACCTCACTAAGAGCGGGCGCAGGAACGGCGGTTGCAAGATCTGCCATCTGAACTCGTGCACGTGTCGCGGCCGACTGCCATGGTGAGATGGGATCGTCTATTGCCCATGAGGATCAACCGGCCGCTCTCCGCAATTACAAGCTACATGCGCGAACAAAGGCTCTGCTGGCACCCGACGGACCGGACGCCAACTGCATTGGTGATGCACTCGAACACGCCGCCGAAGAGGCTCTACGCGCTAACGATATCATCAAGCGCCTGCGGAAATTTCGTTGCCAGGGGCGAGCACACTGTGGAGAGTCCGCTCACGCTCCTTGAACAAGCTGTGGGCTCTGGCCTAGTCGGCCCCAAGGAGCGAGGTGTACGCGTGATGACCCGCAGCGACCGCGACATGATCGTCGACAAGATCCAGATCCAGATCCAGATCCAGAAGGTCGCGCTAGACCTGATGCGCAATGCAATCGAGGCCATGGCCTCCTGCCCGCGCCGCGAAGCTGCCAACGTCGACAGGTTTACCGTTGCCCATAAAGGCCCCGGCACCAGCGCTGATATCGCCGACCGACTGTTCCAGCCCTTTGTCACGATTAAAAGGCATGGCATGTGTGTGGGGCTATCAATCTGCCGGACGATCGTCGAGTCACATGGCGGATATATCGTCGCGGAATCGACTCCGGGTGGCAGCCCGATCCTTCAGTTCACCGCGCCATTTGCGGAGCTTAGTGAAGAGACATGATGGGTCGGCGCATTCTTGTGATCGACGATGACGCCGCAATGCGGGACTCGCTCGCGTTTCTTCTTGATGTAAACGGTTTCTACGTAGCAACCTATGAGGCGGCGACCGCGTTTCTTAATGACGTCGCGAGCGGTCCAGTTGATTGCATTGTGTCAGACATCCGTATGCCGGGTATGAGCGGTCTCGAACTAGTCAGTAAAGTGAAGGCCAATCGCGTCAACTGCCCCGTCGTTTTGATAACTGGTCATGGCGACGTATCGCTCGCAGTCGAAGCGATGAAAGCGGGTGCGGTCGACTTCATCGATAAGCCATTCGTGGAGGACGTGCTATTGCGTGCGATCAATAGTGCTTTGGAAGCGCGGCCGACGAAACCAGCCGATGACGCAGCGAAACTGCAGGCGGAAGCCCGCCTCGCGGGCCTCTCGTCGCGCGAGCGTGACGTCCTGCAGGGACTATTAGCCGGCAAGATTAACAAGATGATCGCCCATGATCTCGGCATCAGTTCCCGGACAGTCGAGGTTTACCGTGCAAACCTCATGGCCAAGACCAATGCCCGCAGCATGTCTGAGTTGATGCGGATCGCCATTACTGCGGGACTCTAGCACCAGCGCAAATGGCGCGAATGGCTTATTCATGCATCGAAGCTGCGCAGTCCAGACGGCGAAAGGAGGGTTTTCAGGCGTACCGCGCCGAGCGGATCATGTTTTCGGTGACGGCTACCGATGCAACACACGCTGTTAGTTTCTTGAATCACGACGGCACATGAAGCAGATCAACTACGTCCGCCCAAATTTGTGCTCCGATGGACAGCTGGTCTGTCACCCCGGAGAACGGCATAGTTCGGCAATATACTGGTCCATCCGCCAACGGAGCTCCCGGTGCGGGCTGCCGTGAACGGTTCGACTTCCATCGCATTGAGCACAAGTGCGCATCTTGACGCTGTGGCAATCGGCTACGAGAGGACATCATTCGCCCATTGCGCCCGGCTGGGCGACGGTCACTTCGGTCTTCGAAATTCAAACGGTCGCGTGCTTTGGAGCGAGCCGAAGCGGCACTGCGGGCACGGAACGCCGGCATACAAGCGCGCGCTGAGTGCGGTTCCGGCCGAGGCGAGCCGCCCTAACCATCGTCACACACCATTAAGGGGCTACGACAGCGGATCGCTTGATCATCAAGCGCGTCGACCACGTCGGCCAGCGTACATCGATCGGGATGCCGTCAATATCCGCCTGGTCACCTCCGCGGCCGACCGATGCTGACGGGGATCAGAGCCAAGGCCCCCGAACAAGACTTCCTGCGGCGAGCCGAAAGCGGCGGTGGACACAACTATTCGGCTGGCTGGAGCTCTTCACGGGTGCGGCCGTGCGCTTCCGACTGTTCCATGGACGCGGCCGCAGAAGCCAGCATGCAGCTTACTAATCCGATTTGAATCGGCATCGCCCTGAAGACCACGCGCGCGAAGCTGACACGGGACCGCCAGATCATTTTCGACGGCACCATACCTGCGGGGACGCTCTATGTCACCGCTCCGTCGAAATCTCTCGGCGTGCAATTCCAGATATTTAAGCAAACAAGGGACCGCGCCGCCCCCATTCAGGACCCCTGCTCATGGCACTTACGTGTAAATACTTAGGGACTTCCACCTAGGGAAAACATCCAAATTTTCCAGTTCGTCAGGATCAGCCAATCTGCGTCCATCGACGTTCGCAAGATAGGGTCCGCCATGCACACCCAGGCCGCCAGTTTTACCGAGACCAGCTGCTATCCGACGAGCGTCTTGCGTGGGCAACCTCAACACTTCGGCTAAGTTGATTTACGCCAGCTCAAATTCAAGCGCGCTACTCTTTTGCGTCGAACAGCGCGGAAAAAATTGCAGCGCAAACAACACAGAACTCGGCTTGGGCGATCTTGCAAGTGGCAGAAACGCTTCCGGCCTAAATTGTGCCTCCAGGAACACCGCAATGATCATCGATCTTTTGCTTCGAGAGCATCGCAACATTGATCTGCTTCTGGCCGCTCTCCAACGCGAATTGGAGATTTTTGAGAAGGGGATCCGTCCCGATTATGAGGTCATCCGCGCGATTATCAGCTATTTCGAGGTTTACCCCGAGGTGTACCCATCATCCACAGGAAGACTTGATTTTTTCCAAGCTCAAGGCTTGCGATCCGGATGCAGCTGCAATCGTCGGCGATCTCGCGCTTGAACACCAGGAAGTCGTCGACCGTTTGCACGGCTTCGCGCGAGCTATTGACGCCATCCCCACGGCAAGACGTCGGCAATATCATACGCGACTTCATAGTTCGCGAGCGGCGCCACATGATGTGGGAAGAACGAGATTTCTTTCCGGCCGCCCTGAAGGCTCTCTCGGCACAGGAATGGACTGAAATCGCTTCCGCCGTCACCGGTCATGGAGATCCGCTGTTCGGCGAGACAGCGACAGCCACTTCCGATGCGCTAAGAGCGCATATTCTGAAATTGGAGCAAGAAGCTGAGGCCGAACGGAGCTCGGTCGCGTTATCGTCCACGAAGGCCGGCAATCCCAGACACGGCGCCGAGAGGGGCCGTGTTGGCCGCTGCCGTTTTACAGCAGGAATTAGACCTCATGCTCATCCTGCCGAAATGAAAATGGGGGTGTTCGCGGGCACGTAGGCCGCCCTACCGCCAAAAATGGCTTCCGCGCACTATGATCGCTTCCTCGACCACTGGTGCAAACGCCATGGCCGAGCCTTTCTGAGCTCTGGTTCCGGCACGTTCCACAGTGTGACCGTCGCAGGTTTGGCAGCTGCGCAGTGACATCGCGCGAAGCGGATGTCTCTCATGTCCGCCGACCCGTAGGACGGACGATTGCGGCGCGCGGCTGCGGCGAAGCACTCCCACTCCTTCCCAGCCCGGCACGCTCTGAATGATCCGCGAGGCACTGCTCGCCCGGGTACGTTTAGCACGAACGGCAAGGCGCTGGACGTCCGGTCTAACTCTGCGCCGAGCCGAGTCGTGTCGGATCCGAGATCGCCAACTGGCCTATGTTGAGGGCAGGACCACGCTCACGGCTGTAGAGCAACCTATCGGCACCGTGCCATCTTCAAGCTCGTGACATCCTCCACGTGGTCCGCTCATAGACTCTCAAACAAAGGCCCAAGCCGAAACCCGACTATCGGGTGGAACCGGTCGGCCAAGGACTGCCGTAAGCAGGGTTCAAATCAATAGCAACCGCTCATGCATTGTCCACGCTGCGAGATCCTTGGAGCCAGGTTATTCGTATCGTCGCGCTGATGGAGCATAAGGTTTCCAGGCAGGAAAGCGCGCCGAATTTGCGGCTCGTGCCCTGCGGTGACCGCCCGGCATCACCGCCTCCCTCGGCTCTGTCGTAATCGTTGCCGACGTGCTCTTGAGCGACAAACCTTGGTGTATATTTATACGCTTCAGGCTATACGGTCGCATACCACTGCATAATTGAGCTACGCTGAGCTTGTGCTTCAACTGGGCTCAGATTTTCGGTGAATGTCCTTGCCGTGATCGAACCGGCGGTTGTCCTCTCTTCCGCCGATGGAAGTCCGCGCGATGCGTCAGCGTCGCTCCTCCCAGACTTTCGCCCGGCCCGCTAAGCGGGGCCGGGTTTTTTTTGTGTTCCCAAGAATCCATCGATTATGGAGAGCGCAAATGACCGCAAGAGGATCAGCTTAGTCGAGAAGAGACCCAAGCCCGGATCAACGGCCTCGCGGATCGAATGCAGCGCGCAGTTGGCGGGCGGCAGCGACCATGTTCGCTAGCGCCGGCCGAACCTCCTCCCATTTGCGCGTCTTAAGGCCGCAGTCCGGATTGACCCAGAGCTGCGAATCCTGCAGCCGGGTCCGAGCCAACGCCATCAGCTCCTTCATTTCGCCCGCCTTGGGAACGCGTGGAGAGTGGATGTCGTACACGCCCGGCCCGATCTGATTTGGATATTCGTAGTTCCTGAACGCGTCGAGTAGTTCCATTTTCGACCGCGACGTCTCGATCGAGATGACATCTGCGTCCATTGCAGCGATCGCACCGATGATGTCGTTGAACTCCGAGTAGCACATATGTGTATGAATTTGCGTTTGATCAGCGACGCCGGATGAACAGATGCGGAAGCAATCCACGGCCCAGTCGAGATAGGCGGTCCACTCCGATCGACGCAACGGCAATCCTTCGCGAAGTGCAGCTTCGTCGATCTGGATCATGGTCGCACCAGCATTCTCGAGATCGCGGACTTCGTCTCGGATCGCGAGCGCAATCTGGCGGCAGACCTCGCTTCTGGGAATATCATCGCGAACAAAGGACCAGTTCAAGATCGTCACCGGTCCGGTCAACATCGCCTTCATCGGCTTCCTCGTTAGTGATTGCGCGTAGCGCCACCAGCCTACGGTGATAGGCTTCGACCGCACTACATCGCCAAACAGGATCGGTGGCCTGACGTAGCGCGATCCGTAGGACTGCACCCATCCATTCCTGGTAAATGCGAAGCCGACGAGTTGCTCACCGAAGTACTGCACCATGTCATTGCGTTCGAACTCGCCGTGCACGAGGACATCGAGACCGATGTCCTCCTGCCAGCGTACGGCGCGCGCCGTCTCCTCCTTGAGGAACCTGTCGTATTGCTCGTCGCTCATAGCGCCTCGGGCATGCGCCGCACGGGCATTCCGGACCTCTTTGGTCTGCGGAAACGATCCGATCGTCGTGGTAGGAAAAGCCGGTAGTCCGAAACGATTGCTTTGGATCTCGGCACGACGGGCAAATGGGCTCGCGCGCCGACGCATGGTCTGGTCGATCGCTTTCATCCGGACAGCGACATTGGCATCATGGATTTTCGGCGAAGTCCGGCGGACAGTCGCGGCACAGTCCGACTCGGCAAGAGCTAGCGCAACATTCTGGTCGCCTGTGAGTGCCCGCGCCAGGATCGCGAGCTCTCGCATCTTCTGGACCGCGAAAGCAAGCCAGCTCTTGACGTCGGAAGCGAGCCCGGTTTCGAGTTCAACATCGACCGGCACATGAAGCAGCGAGCAGGATGGGGCAATCTGTACACGATCCTTGCCGAGCTTCGCAATGGCGGGTTCGAGCCGCTGGCGCAGCGACGACAAATTCGACCGCCATACATTCCGGCCGTCGACGACACCGAGCGACATGACGAGATCACTTCGGCCGCCAGCGATGATCTGGTCCAACAACTGTGGCGCTCGAACCAGATCGAGGTGCAGTCCGGCGACTGGCAGGCTCAAGGCGGTGTCCAGATTGTCCCCGAGATCGCCGAAATAGCTGGCGACTAAGATCTTGATGGCTGGCCCCTCCTTGGCGAGCCGGTCATAGGCATGTCGCAAAGATTGTCGCGCCCTCTCATCCAGATTAAGAACCAGGCAGGGCTCGTCGAACTGAACCCAATTTGCCCCACGTTTGGCCAATTCCTGCAGAACCTCGATATAGGCCGGTATCAGTTCATCCAGTAGTGAGAGTGGCTGGAACGCAGGATCGGGACTCTTGCCGAGTTTTAGGAATGTGACCGGCCCGATCAGGACAGGGCGGGTCTGAAAGCCAAGGGCCTTGGCTTCCTCATACTCCTCGATCGGCTTGCGAGAGCATAGCCTGAAAGTCTGTCCCCTGTGAAACTCGGGGACCATGTAGTGATAGTTGGTGTCGAACCACTTGGTCATCTCCTGCGCGGGTGCGCCAAATCCGCGCGGTCCGTGACCGCAACTCGCATCCTGATCGTCGCATTGTGATCCGCGGGCCATGGCGAAGTACGTCTTGAGCGAAACGGATTCGGCTTTCGAGGCGTAGATCTCCGGGATGGCGCCAACCATGACACTTGTGTCGAGCACCTGGTCATACAGCGAGAAATCGTTCGATGGAATGACCGTGACGCCGATAGATTTCTGACGAGCCCAGTTCGCGGCACGCAGGCCAGCTGCATCCTCGAGCAACTGCTGTTCGCTGCTTTTTCCGGCCCAGTAACTTTCGAGAGCGAGTTTGAGCTCGCGCCTTGGACCGATGCGTGGCGTTCCGAGGGTGGCAACCGGAAGGGAGAGAAGAGTCATAGCGTGAACCCCATGTTGGGGGCAAAGGCCATGGCGGACGCAGGCAGGGGAAGTCGCGCGGTGCGACGGCTGCTTGGCGCACCACCGGGACACCCCGCCCGTGGACGAATACATTGTCGGGGCAGGTCTCCTGGCTCGCGGGTCATCGCTTCTGTCCGGCCTTCCCGAAGCCGCGCAGGCTTCAGTGACGTCGTTGGACAGCGGCTTGCCGCTCACAGTTGCGGGGGCAGCGCCGGCATTGTCACCGGCTTCCCTCTTAGCTCCGGATCAAATGGAAACCGGAGAACCTCGACGGCTTGGATTATCGGCAAGAGAAGTCTTCCGTCAACCTCTCAGATTATGTCTCAAGCTGATGCTGCGACATCTGCTACGCGAATCACCGTGCATCACGTTGAGATGATGTAGAAGCGCTTTCAATCGGCGATATCGGAATGATCATCGGAGCTGCCCGCGGGCCGCACGCCAGATTGGTGGAAGGGACAAATGCGGGCTTGCGCGGTCGGGACTGCCACCTCGAGCAGAACGCATCTCCGGCTTCCCAGCGGTTCTTGAGGACGTCCACCATCCAGTCACCTTCTCGGCCAACAGGATCCGTGTTGAATACGCCCCAGCTGGCAAGGCCAGCAACATACCCCGCCAGCACGTTGATTTGCAGTTCAGCAAGACTCCAAATGCTCGGCGGTGAAGATCGGCTTCGCGTCGTTGGCCGTCAAACGCACCATGGCCCATTGGCCGCAAATGCCCAAACGCATGGCAGAGATCGAAACGCACATTCTGGCAACGATACCGGACCAAACCGTCGCGTGACGAGGATGCATAAACCGCGCTGGATAGCGCTGAAAGGAAACATCGAGACCTGCCAGTCGGAAAGTCGACAAAGAGGACACAAAAGCGGTGTGAAATACCGTCCATCACCTGGCACGAAGAATGCAAGACTTCGGCATGCCCAGTCTCCTCCTGCTGGGCATGTCCGGCACAGCAGATTGAAGCTGTCGCCGGCAGCGAAGTTAGCGGCGCGTGACATAGAGGGGAGCGCCTGCTCGCACGGGACACCATCGGTCTCCCCGTCGCGTCGCCGCTAACTTCTTGCGCTCGCGCATAACAGGTTAAAGGTTGCCCCGCTTTAGAATGACGTGTGGATGAAAGCAGATAGGCTGACAGTTATGAGGAAAATGTCTGGAAGACGCGCGTTATGGTTTTGTCTCGGTCAATCCCTGATCTGCCTGGCCGGGTTGGCTGCGACGAGCAACAGTGTTCGCGCCAACGAGAGCCCCCTTATCGAAAGATTCAAGTCAACGTGGCGAGCGCAAGACGGCGAGACAATAGAACAAATTATCTCCAATGTCTCGAAGGTGGCGCAGTTCGTCCCTCGAATGTGGGGCGTCGCTGAACTTGACGAAAATGACCATGTTTTCGTTTCGTGGACCAGGCACCGCGATGATACATCAGACGAACAATACGTTATCACCTGGAAGATCGCGCTCGACGGCACGATTCAACTTGCGTCGACCTATGCCAAACCGATGGAATTGGGCTGGCGCGCCCTGGCGCTCTCGTTGATCGCCAGTGAAGTCAAGGATGGCGAAAGGGACGCAAATTTTGGCTTTCTGCATGATCCGAGCAACTTCAACTTTGTGACGACCATGCAAGGCCGGCTCGGCGATCTTCTGAGGCAGGGCCGCTGCACTATCGTTGAACCTGTTGGAGTGGACTACTTGCCGAAGCAGAATGACAAGCCGACCGAGAAAGGTGATCTGTGGCGCGTTTTGCTTTTAGTGAACTGTAATATCCCAGGGCCCCGTTTTTTTACATACAACGGGGTCATCACTTTCGAGAAGAGCGAAGGGCAAGATTGGGAGCCGCAATCCTCCTTTGCCAAGCGTATCGCGGCCTTTCCTCCTGGCTCCTGGTTCGCTCGCATGGAGCCAATGGAACAGGAAGAGTTAGAGGGGAGCGAAGGCCCTCGGTAAAATGGTCGCGCAGAGCAAGATCGCGCCGTAGCTCCTTTACGGCCGAACGTCTGAGGAACTACAGACATATTAGCTCTAGTTTACGCCTTCAGCAGTCGCGAGCCTTTCCTGCAGCTTTCAGCCCGTCAGGAAAAAGTCGGGCAGCACGATTACCTCCGATTCCTTCTGCGAGTAGCCGAGCTCAGCGGCGCGTGCCAGCTGGCGAGATTTGGCCCCCGGCGCGCCCGACGCGGTGGGAGGACACCAATCCACGAGGGAACCAGCTCCTCCATGCCACTCTTCAAGGGACCGGGCCTGAAGATGCCCGGGCTCAAGCCCGATCCGGCGTGCGCCGCCCATCGCGCGACTGACTGGCATCCGAAAGAGCGTAAGCATGCCGATGCCGAGGCGGCACGCGGGATCGAGTGCTGCGACGAAACGCGTTATGACGGTAATCGGGCAGTGTTAGTGGGCCGGCAATGCCCTCTGAGCACCGGCCCTTTTCCGAGTACCCCGGCGAGAGCCCCGGAGCCGTGCGCGAGGCTTCGAGGACCGAACTGAGTCGGCGCTAGATTTCATCGCGCGCATTCGTCTGCGCGTCAAAGATCCGGATTTGAAGCGTGGGAAAACGCCTCTTTAGTTCCGCTCCGCCTGCCCTGGCGCCGTCTCTGGTTGCGAATTCGGCTCTGAGTCGACCATCCACTTCAAGCGCGTAGGAAGAGACCGGAAAATCCCGGGGGGCTGCAACCATTTCATTCCCATTCTGTAGTGAGGTCGTTGCGAATGATTTGTAGCTTGAGTCGGCTAAACCGCACCAGAGCTACCCTGCCCGAGTGCCGCGATGGGGCAACCATTTTGTGGATTGAGGCCTCGTACCGAATGGCATCAGGATGACACTCGCGATCCTCCGAATACGCGGGCGGCTTACCCCTCGCCCGGCGCGTATACAACGAAGCCACGGAGGTTGCCGTTCCAAATTTCCCTGGCGCAAACGCACGCCCTCACGCCGGGCTTGGTGGGTAACTCTCCACATGTGATCGCGGTGAAGCGTACCACGAGAGAGCGGCCGCCAGTCGCCGCCTGGTCATGACAATCCGGTCCTTGTCCGAACGCGGCGGCGGCACCACGAACGAGATATGGTGCAGCGCAGACGTGTGAAAAGCCACAACGGAACTGGCATCAACGACCACCCCGGTTGGCTCTCCGAAAGAGGCCTCCGGGTCTTGCGCGGTTTGCGCAAACGATACCGGTTCATTTTACGCAGCGGACATTGAGCTGAACTCCGTGGCGCCTTTGTCCAGATCTCAGAAGAAGCAAGACCAGGTTTCTTTTCGAACATCAGTCTTTCCCGACAAGAATTTACGGCGAAATGTCATCGTCCTCGCTGAAACCGTCGGCAACCCTGCCGATGGTCGCCGCCACAAAGCATAGCCAGATTGCTCCTCCCTCCTGACTTCCACTCGACCATCAAGATTCACAGGCGACTTTTGTTCTCCAATCGCGTGATAAACGGCGTTCCGAGGTTCGGCTTTCTCCCGCATACCGAGTTCGCGGCCGAGCGATGCGGATCTCCTTCTCAGGTGGAGAGGGTGCAGTGCGCGGCCAGAGAGAGAGACCGGCGAGGTTCGAAGGGTACCGCGACACGCACACCGGAAGAAATCGCTTGAACCTCACGCAGCGTGAGGTCGTAGCTTGGAAATGACGGCCACCCTTTTTAAGAAAAAACGTCGAAAGATGTCGACCGAATAACGGACATAGCGTTTAAGCAGTCGAATGTGGCGGCGCCGGATCGTGCGTGAACATGGATCAAGAGCGAGAGGTTATTTTGGGATGAAACACCGCGTAATGATGGTCGCATTGTTCGCTGTCATCACATCTCCGGTCTGCGCAGCGAAGCTCAGCGGCCCTCCTCGCATCCTCGACGGCAATACGATTGAGATCGAGCAAACTAAGCTTCGGCTCTCAGGCATCGAAGCTCCTGAGACTGACCAGATTTGCCTCGACGCCCACGGTCAGAAATGGACTTGCGGCGTAGCTGCTCGCGACGAGCTGATCAAGCATTCGAACGGACGAACGTGGAATTGTCATACCACAGGAGTTGATGAATACGGCAGATCACGCGGCAGTTGCTTCATAGAAGGCGAGGACGTGAACGCCTGGATGGTACGCTCCGGCTGGGCATTATCGTCGGGTCCTTCTACTCAAAGCTACGTTGTCTATGAGGTTGTGGCGAGCAAAGCCTATGCGGGGCTGTGGTCGGGGGCGTTCATCGCGCCCTGGGACTGGCGTCGCCGCAACAAGGGGACGATCATCATCGGCGCGAGCTCGGTTCCGATCGACGCTCAGGAACTCCTGCTCGGATCCGCGCTGCTATCGGACCCGCCCTCGTCCGAGTGCCTGATAAAGGGCACCGTAGACCGCAACGGCGAGCGCATTTATCACCTGCCCGGGCAACTCAGTTACGAACAAATCGACATGACGAAGAAGCCCGGTGAACGCTGGCTTTGCAGCGAAGCGGAAGCCGAAGCCACCGGGTGGCGTAAAGCCGCGCGATGAGGTGAGATGCATGCATGCAGGCCATTCTCCGACCTATCTGACCAAGATCGCGCCTTCGCGCCGCTCGCTGTTGCAATTCGCTATTTCGTCAGTTTGCCTGCCGCTTGGCAACAACATTGTCGCTGCGAAGGAAGCAAAAACGCCGCCCAAGCCAGATAACCAGATCTCGCCGGAGACTGCCCTGAACCGGCTGATGGAAGGGAACGATCGCTATGTCCAGGGCGTATCACGAAGCGACGATTTCAAGCGCGAGCGCCCGGTTTTGGCGGATGGGCAAAATCCATATGCCGCGGTTCTGAGCTGCGCCGATTCTCGCGTGGCGCCTGAACTTGTCTTCGGCAGCGGACTTGGCGATCTGTTTGTCTGCCGCGTCGCCGGCAACTTCGCCAACGATGACACGCTCGCCAGTATGGAATATGCGGTGGCCGTGCTGAACACGCCGCTGATCCTGGTACTTGGCCACGACCATTGCGGTGCGATAGACGCCACGATCAAGTCGCTCCACGACGATAAGCCGCCGCCGGGGCACATTTCATCCCTCGTCGCTGCGCTTGCGCCTGCGGTAAAAGTATCTCGCCAGCAAACCGGTGACACGTTCGTCCTAGCAACCCGACAAAATGTAATCGATAACGTCAACAAACTCAAATCGACGGGGCCGATTCTGAACACGGCAGTTGAGCAGAACAGACTGAAGGTCGTCGGGGGCCTGTATCGGCTCGACACCGGCAGGGTCGATTTGCTGAGCTGACGCCGGCACCTTCGCCGGCCGGCTGGTCGTTTGCCGCCTGATGTAGGGCTTCGGTCGAGTTCCGTGCGATTCGCTCATGCATCGGCTGCATTAAATGCACCAATCCGCTCCACAATTGTCTTAGCTTCGAGGAGATCTTTGGTATGCGCGGCCTCTTAATTCTTATCGTATTCTACGTGCTCATGTTGGCAACGCGAGGCCAGCACCAAGAAACACTCATACCGCGGGCGACACTATTCATGCCTGCACGTTGATGCGCTAGGCCAGCAGAGGTGGTGCAAGCGGCAGATCGCGGTGCGAGGCACGCAGGGGCTGAGCTCTCGGCCTAACGGAACACGCGACAATTCCGGCAGCTCTCACCCGCGATCCGGCAGCGCCCTCTGGTCCTGCTATGATCACCAGGCTCAGCTAGGGCCGAAGATCACATAGAGCAGGGATTACGACCACCAAGACTACCCATCCGGCGGATGCAAAGAAAAATGCTACTCGCGTCGGGATCAGACGGTCTCCCTCGCATCTGCCATCAATGGTGAACGACTGTGATC
Source organism: Bradyrhizobium sp. AC87j1 (assembly GCF_002936975.1). NCBI lineage: Bacteria > Pseudomonadati > Pseudomonadota > Alphaproteobacteria > Hyphomicrobiales > Nitrobacteraceae > Bradyrhizobium > Bradyrhizobium sp. AC87j1. Next base: position 9,512 of record NZ_PTFE01000042.1, on the reverse strand, counting down.
GCTATAAAAAGAAGGTAAAGATCTGCCGTCCATTCTTTCAAGGCGGCCGGAGGCAACTGTCTCGCGTCAACCAGCACGAGGCGAGGCCTGCGCGTTTCTCCTACCCCGAAGGACGTACAACTGCAGCCAGTCCGGCGCTTATTGAGTCGTCACCATGATTGGCGACTGGAGTGCTTCGATTACGTAGGTGACCGGGCTTCGGTTTCGATTTTGGCAGGTCACGGCGTATCTGTTGATCAAATATCCCGGCCCCGCGGCAGCGCGCGATCGAGCCTTCGTCGCACAAACTTTCTCGTATGACTGGCGCGCCACGCATTTGCAGGAAGATTGAACGCGCGCTGGTCAAAAGACGCCGAGCGCCGCCGGCGACATCCGTCGTGTACTGGCGTCCGGCGGACAGGTCCCCGGCTGGGGTACATATCGCGAGCAAGCGCACTCCGGTCTCTCAACGCCGGCAACCGGCTCGCGCTTGACGTCGTTCCATAGGATATACCGCCAGGCAGAACGAGCATACCAAGGCCTGCTCTTCCATATCAGTGATGCCGCTGCACACCTTGATATCAGCGCCACGCGGAGACACATGCGCCGCCAATTCTTTGCACCTAATGGCCTTTCCGGACGCCCGCCAAAACCAAAAGAAGTAACCGTTGCGGCGCGGACGATGCCGCCCGGGGTGGTTATTTGGCAGATTGGGCTTCGCCATGCGCGCGCAAGCTTCCTACTGACCGGACAATGCACACTCAGCGACTTGATTGCAATGGAAGCCCCTGACGCCGCTGTCAGGTTTGTTGGATACCTGCGTCTGATGTCCGCTTCTAACCGACAGCTCACCCACAGTCGCGAGCACGGTAAATTGCGCTGTTGGTAATGTCAGGAGATCGGAGCGGGCCTGAAACTCCAACAGGCAAGCCGAACCCGACTGGTTCGCGGTCGAGGTCCCCTTCAGTCGCTCTGCTTCCGCTGTGTTCGGTTGATGACATCTTGTGCCTGGAATCAGACACGGGAGGCGCGAGCATCCTGCCGGCGCGGCACGAGCGACGTGATCTCGCTCGATCCAGACACGGCCGGCAGACATGATTGATGGCATGTCGATTGCTGGGGACATGGAAAAGAGCCGCAGGCTTGGGCGACCTCGCCGTCGCCAAGTCAGGCATTCACAATTGGTTCGAGCCGGCCGAGCCCAAGTGTGACAAAGTCCGTTGGAGAAGACATGACAAAACGAGCGCTGCCGTCAGCCCTCGGAGACATAGTGCAGCAGAGGCGGATCGATCTCGCTGCCGCATATCGGTTGCTTTGCCGGTTCAGCCTCAATGACAGCATCGACAGCCCCCCGTCAGTCTTCCAAGCCCTCAACACCTTTTTTTTGAGCCAATCGTTCGGGGTTTGGTTTAGACTGGAAACCGCCTGTAATCGCATCACAGTCGATATCAACTGCGACAGTTTCGACGATCCCTGCGGACCGGGTATCAATCCGGCCGGCTTCGCTATGCGCGCACAATCCAAATCAATGAAGCACGGCATCGATCGGCTCAAGACACCGAGGACAGCTTATGAACGCTCCACCAGAGAAGATCACTTCAGAAACCGACGCTAGGGCTGCAACCTGGGATAATCTGTCGCCGCTACTGGTCGATATCCGCGCGCGTCGAAACGAGTTCGGCCGCGCGCAGAAGATTCCAGGCGAGATCATCGAGGGCTTCAAGCGCGTTGGCGTCTATCGGGCTTTGGCTGCCAAGCGATTCGGCGGCGACGAGCGAACGCCGGCCGATTTTTGTCGCCTGATCGAGCGCATTTCCGAAGCCGACGGCTCCGCCGGTTGGGTCGCCAGCTTCGGCGATGGGGCTCGCTACCTCGCTGCTCTTCCGGACGACACGCTTCGCAAGGTATACGCCAATGGACCTGACGTGGTGTTGGCAGGTGCGCTTTTCCCGCTTCAGCCCGCCAGGCGAAGCACCGACGGGTTTGTCGTAAACGGCGTGTGGCCATTCGCCAGCGGCTCACCAGGCGCGGATCTGATAGGCGTTGGCATCACTGTGGAAGACGATCTGACCGCTGGCCTTGCGCGTGTAGCCGTGATGCCGGCCGAGAAGGTGACAATCCGCCCCAATTGGGACGTCATCGGCCTGCAAGGCACCGGCAGCCACGACGTCGTTGTCACCGATGTCATTGTACCGGAGGAATGGACCTTGATCCGCGGCGGTCCGCCGACACTCGACGCGCCGGTCTATCGTTATCCGTCCGTCACCTTCGCAGCGCAGGCGCATGCGATTGTCGGCATCGGTATTGCGCGCTCCGCGCTAAACGAGGTGATCGCCATGGCCGGAAGCCGCGCCTCAATCACTGGAGCGCCCGTGATGGCAGAGCGCGGCTATGTCCAACTGGAGATGGCCAGAGCCGAAGCTATGCTGCGTTCCGCCCGTTCCTTCTTCTATGAGGCCACCGAGCAGCTGTGGAAGGAAGCGCTCAAGAATGCGGTAAACCCGAACACAGCGACGCTGATGCGGCTCGCCGCGACGAACGCCGCGCGGCAGAGTGCTGAGGTCTGCAACATTGCGAGCGGTCTCGCTGGAAGTGCGTCGCTCTCTACCACCAGCAATCTGGCGCGTGCCATGTGCGACAGCTTCGTGGTTGCTCAGCACGCAGCTTTAAACGAGGGAACGCTCCAAAGCGCCGGCCGACTCCTGCTCGGAAATGCAGCACAGCCGGGATTTCCATGAAGTGGTTCATAAACGTTCCACACGCCGCGGGGCAACGGATGGCCGGACCTGCAATATGACGCTGTCTGCAGCTACAGCTCCTCGCGGCGTGCCGGCCTTGTTTAAAGGACAAGAGAGAGACCCTTGCAGTCAGGCGCTCCTCAAAAACACCACTTCTTATCCGTGGAGCAAGCCTCGAGCGCTCTCATAGGTCTCTACGCCCCCGCCTCGCTCATTGTCGTGTCGAGCACAATCCACTTGCATTTCAGCGCAACGGCTCGCGGTTCAACTCAGAAAGCTCCCAAGTCCGACTTTCATAATATTGCGCTCCCTGCTTAGCCGTTCGTTCTGCTGGCGTAGGCGGACGATCTCCGAAGCTTGGTCCGCCGACGTCGGCGTCGCCTGCGTGGCGGGCCCAACGCCGCCGATGCCGGCTCCTGCCGGAACTTCCAGAGTTGCAGCACCGAGTCGCGCAGACCGAGTTCGTTGACGACCGTTCCGATCGTGGCAGTGTTAGAAACCCACTACGCGCCCGACGCGGACGTCGTGCGCGGGGTCTGTAATGGCAACCGGAAACCGGAGCGCCCGTCCGGCCACCGATATCCGCTCGAATGATCACCCGTTGTGCAGCTTTGGGCGGCTAAGCGCGCTGGTCAGGTTTACCAGCAATGAATGAGGCGCCCGATACGAGTCGCCACTAGAAGCGCATATTTTTGAGCAGTACATCACCCTCCACCGCGCGGGGATAGTGGGCCGCCACTTCGAATGATGGCAACAGGTCAAGAATAGCTTGGAGGGACAACTGGCCTTCGTAGAGCTCGCGGTCGCTATATTCTGTGTAGACGAAGCGCGTGTTGCTCAAGGTCTGCATGCCGCCGGCGATAACGTCCGCTTCGGCCCCCTGGACATCCATCCAGATGAGATCGATCGTATTCAGCTTGGCTTCGCTGCACCAGTCGTCCAGCCGCCGCGTTTCAACCGAGACAGGGCGATCGAACCGAACCCAATCATACTCAGTAAGATGATTCTTCGGGCGGCGTATTGAGCCGGAGAGGTCCCATTCCTTCGCATCACCATCTGCATTGCTCGGATGGAAGTCGATCATCCCGTTTCGATCACTGATCGCGATTTCAAGCAGCTTCACCCTATACAGGGATGGGCCCAGCTTCTTCTTGAAGCGCGCGATCGCTCTGGGGTCCGGCTCAAAGCAGTAGAGCTGAGCTTGCGGGCAGAGGTTGAGAAACTGTTGCGTATCGGTCCCGTCATTGCAACCGATATCCAGGATGACGGGATTCGGCTTCTGAAGACGTGAAACAATGTGCTGGTGTACTTCGGCAGACGACACAGGTGCTTTTCCCATGGGCGCGGAGATCGGATGAACTTCGTCTTTGACGCCAAATCACACGCCAGACGCGCCGGCACAACGTATATCAACGTATATGATTCATATGCCCGTCGGTCCCTCGATCCATGACAGCTATTTGGATGCCCACAACACCAAAAGGGAGGCCTGTCGAACCGGGAGCTGCAGCGACTGCCCTGCAATACAAACTGCCGCTTGGTTTCGGGAGCCGCGCCAACTGTGAGCTAGATCGTCGTGTCCGGTCCGCCTTTCGGAGCGGCGGAACGGCTTCGCGCCGAATGTCAGCCGTCGGTTCTCTTTGAAACGTGCCCGGCAGGCTGATCTCTCGTGCGCAGGAGCTAGCCAATCACCTCGATCACAGTTGCGCAAAATGTGCTCTGCCGACTGACGGTCATCATCTCAGATTCGCTGACGCATTTGCGAGCAGCTCCGGGCGATCCCTTCTTCGGAATCATCTGTCCTTCGGAGAAGAGCGTATGAGGTCAAAGCTCCGACGCACGCGTTGCCGCGCGCACGCCTCCGCAGCGATCATCTTCGATCACTCGATCGGGGTAAATGCAACAGGTTTGAGCGACCGTGCGACGTCTGGAGACGGACAATTCGATGAAGGCCTTTCTTGGAGCACGCCGCCTCCAACAGGAAACATCGCCTGAGTTTTCGCGATAGTTGGCATATTATTGCGACTCCGTCAGACTGATCGAGCGCTGCTCATCGATTGGGTCTTGTGCAGGTCGCCGGCGTCAACTGCTAGATGCTGCCGTCAGACGAAGCAATCATTTGCCAGCCACGCCGTCGTCGTTGAAACACGCGGCGCTTCGATCGGTGTAACGGCCGCCCGTGCAGTGTTGAGGACCCCTGGGCTCAATCCGGGTGTTTCGACGAAACGCAATGTCATTTTCGCAACAGCTTGGCGGGCTGTGTAGCTGAGGGCGTTTGCTTCCGGACAAAGACAAACGCTGGCCAGGCTACGATTCAGTAGAACTGCAGGCATCGATCGTTCAGCTCATTATTGGCCTGATCCTTGCTATAATTGGGCTTGTCACAATGTGACTATCTCTAACTTGTTCAACGCTCAGGAGACTTGCATGAATTTCCGCCCGCTTCACGACCGCGTCGTTGTCAAGCGCATCGACGCCGATGAGAAGACCGCTGGTGGCATTATCATTCCCGACACAGCCAAGGAAAAGCCCTCGCAGGGCGAAGTCATTGCAATCGGCCCGGGCGGCCGCGATGAGACTGGCAAGCTGATTCCGATCGACATCGAGGTCGGGGACCGCGTGCTGTTCGGCAAATGGTCGGGCACCGAAGTCAAGATCAACAGCGAGGAGCTGCTGATCATGAAGGAGAGCGACATCATGGGCGTTCTCACCGATGTGTTTCCCAAGAAGAAGGTCGCCTAACCAAGCGCTCGCACAGCTCACTCCCTGACGAGCGCCCACTTAGGCGCGCTGAAGGATGAGAAAACAAGAACTGAGGGAATCTTTATGTCAGCCAAAGAAGTCAAATTCGGAGTAGACGCGCGGGACCGCATGCTGCGCGGCGTGGACATCCTCGCCAATGCCGTGCAGGTCACGCTTGGTCCGAAGGGCCGCAACGTAGTGCTGGACAAGTCGTTCGGCGCGCCTCGCATCACCAAGGACGGCGTTGCCGTCGCCAAGGACATCGAACTCGACGACAAGTTCGAGAACATGGGCGCGCAAATGGTGCGCGAAGTAGCTTCGAAGGCGGCGGATGCTGCCGGCGACGGCACCACCACTGCGACCGTCCTGGCCGCCGCGATTGTCCGCGAAGGCGCCAAGTCGGTTGCCGCCGGTATGAACCCGATGGACCTGAAGCGCGGCATCGACCTCGCGGTCGAAGCCGTGGTTGCGGATCTCCAGAAGAACTCCAAGAAGGTCACCTCGAATGAGGAGATCGCCCAGGTCGGCACCATTTCGGCCAACGGCGATGTCGAGATCGGCAAGTTCCTCGCCGACGCCGTGAAGAAGGTCGGCAACGAAGGCGTGATCACGGTCGAAGAGGCCAAGTCGCTCGAGACCGAGCTCGACGTCGTCGAGGGCATGCAGTTCGACCGCGGCTACATCTCGCCCTACTTCGTCACCAACGCCGACAAAATGCGCGTCGAGATGGACGACGCCTACATTCTCATCAACGAGAAGAAGCTCTCCTCGCTGAACGAGCTGCTGCCGCTGCTCGAGGCCGTGGTGCAGAGTGGTAAGCCGCTGGTCATCGTCGCCGAGGACGTCGAAGGCGAAGCCCTCGCGACCCTGGTCGTGAACCGCCTGCGCGGCGGCCTGAAGGTCGCGGCCGTCAAGGCTCCGGGCTTCGGCGATCGCCGCAAGGCCATGCTGCAGGACATCGCGATCCTGACCGGCGGCCAGGCGATCTCGGAAGATCTCGGCATCAAGCTCGAGAACGTCACGCTCAACATGCTCGGTCGCGCCAAGAAGGTGATGATCGACAAGGAGAACACCACGATCGTCAACGGCGCCGGCAAGAAGGCCGACATCGAGGCGCGCGTGGCCCAGATCAAGGCGCAGATCGAGGAGACCACTTCGGACTACGACCGTGAGAAGCTCCAGGAGCGTCTTGCCAAGCTCGCTGGCGGCGTCGCGGTGATCCGCGTCGGCGGCGCGACCGAGGTCGAGGTGAAAGAGCGCAAGGATCGCGTTGATGACGCGATGCACGCGACCCGCGCGGCTGTGGAAGAAGGCATCGTCCCAGGCGGCGGCGTCGCCCTGCTCCGGGCCTCCGAGCAGCTCAAGGGCCTGCGCACCAAGAACGACGACCAGAAGACCGGCGTCGAGATCGTGCGCAAGGCGCTTTCCTGGCCGGCCCGCCAGATCGCGATGAACGCCGGTGAAGACGGCTCGATCGTGGTCGGCAAAGTCCTGGACAACGAGCAGTACTCTTATGGCTTTGATGCGCAGACAGGCGAGTATAGCAATCTTGTCTCCAAGGGCATCATCGACCCGACCAAGGTGGTCCGTATCGCGGTCCAGAACGCTGCCTCGGTGGCCGCGCTCCTGATCACAACGGAAGCCATGGTCGCCGAGCTGCCCAAGAAGGGCGGCGCCGGTCCCGCGATGCCCCCGGGCGCCGGCATGGGCGGTATGGACTTCTGATCCACTCTCTCAAAGTGTCGATGACCGTGCAAAACCCTGGCGCGAATGCCAGGGTTTTGCTTCGGCGAGCTTGCAACGTAGCCCTAGCAAGCCGCGCCCAAGGCCGAACCCATCGGCTAATCCGTATGAACGGCGGTAGAGCCCAGACCGAACTTGCTTGTGACTTTTCCTTCGGCGGCGACAGAGCCTTGGCCAAGGTAAAACGGGTCCAGCACTGCGATGGAAGTGGGTGGACCGCACCCCTGAAGTGAGACACGATAATTTCAGTGACAGCGGGGTTGTCACGATGGGTTAGCGCGCTTTGTTTTGCGCGAAGGCGGTTTCGAACTCAAGGGGCGACTGGTATCCGAGCGCCGAGTGCAGGCGCGATGAAGCTGTTGATGTGGCGGCGGGCGTCGCCGAGATCGATAAAAGCCCGACCGTTGACCTGCTCGGCCTTGAGCGTTTTCATGAAGCTTTCGGCCTTGGCGTTGTCGAAGGGATTGCCCGGCCTGCTCATGCTGATGGTGATGTCGCGATCGGCCAGTCGCTGGCGATAGGCGATGGACGCGTATTGCACCCCGCGGTCGGAGTGATGGATCAGACTGCCAGGTGCCGGCTTCCGGGCATCAATGGCTTTCTCCAGTGCTGCGATGGCTAGTGAGGCATCGAGCGTGTCTTCAAAAGCCCAACCGACAGCCTTGCGCGAGAAGGCATCCAGAATGACGGCGAGATAGGCGAAGGTCTTGGCGAGATGGACATAGGTGATATCGGCGACCCAGATCTGATCGGGTGCGGATGGCACTAGGCCGCGGACCAGATTAGGGACGACGAGAACGCCCGATGGTCGTTCCGCAGGCGGCTTCAGGAACGGCGTCCTGCGCTGCGCAAGCAGATTATCCTGGCGCATAAGCCGCTGAACTTTCTTGGCGTTCACCACCATACCTTGGCGCCGGAGGGCAACGGTCACCCGCCGATAGCCGTAGAAGACGTGCTTGAGGCAGATGCGCTGGATCACGTCGCGCAGCTCGCACTCGGCCGTCTCGCTGCTGCGTTTGACGAGATGGCGGTAATACGTCGCGCGCGGCAGGCCCGCGAGGCGGCATAGTCGCTGCACGTCGACGTTTGGGTCTGTTGCCTGCGAAGTCATCGCTTGGATGATTTCGATGATGCGGATGCGGGTTTGCCTTGCGCTGCCGGCCGCTCCAAGGCGCGCAAGGCTTGTCGAAAAAAATCGAGGTCCATCTGCTGGCGACCCACCAGCCCTTCGAGCTCGGCGATGCGCGCTTTGGCGAGCGCGAGGGCCGAGCGCCTGTCGTTGTACGTCGCTAGCGGCTTCAGCTTGCGAGGGCCAGGCTTGGGTCCGCGCTTGCGGTTCAACCCGTCTGGCCCATCGGCCTTCCACGCCTTGATCAAGTCGTGGAGAATCTTGCGAGAAATTCCGAGTTCACGGGCCACGGGCAGAACGCCGTCGCCTCTCTCAACCCGCTTGATCGCCTTTATCTTGTAGGCCGTCGGAAACTGACGGTTCTTTCCTTGTACTGCCACAGGTCATCCTTGAAATGCCTGTCACTGAAATTATCGTGTCTCACTTCAGGGGTGCAGTCCATGGGCCTGTCGCTATTTGAGTCTCACGAAGCTGCCTCTGCCGAGTGTTCGAACCCTTCGTCTGGGTTTATCCGGTGCCGCCTACCGCTTTCGACCCTCTTGCCTACTTTCCTGTCCTGACGTGTGGACCCAAGTGCCCACATGCCCTTTCCTGGCTCGCACTTACATCTGATGGCGAGAGGCATATTTGCAACCCCTCAGCGAGAATGCGCATCATAAAAAACCACGAGATCCTGCGGAAGTGTCATGATTTACTGTACGCTCTATTTTTTCCGCGGATGGGCTCCGCTTCGCCTAGGGGCCGCCAACTTCGCCGCAGCGTCCTACCATGATATCTGTCTTACAGAGAGTGTGTGTCAGCAGGTTGCGCAATCGACGCTGTTAAGCATACGGCCAAGCAGATCACGGGGAATGACTTCTTTTTAAGGATGCAGCGGGACCGAACTTTGGACTACTCAAAACTAGAGTTTTACGCCTCTTGTAGCGAGACCGAACTTTGGACCACCCAGAACTAGAGTTTTGCGCCTCCGTCACGTTGGCGGGCTGGTTGCGCCGACGTGGTTGTGCAGCAAAATCGGCGGTCGATTGCCGATCGCCCCATGGGGCCGTTCTTCGTTGTACAACAAGGCTCAAGAACGCCCACAGGATCGTTCTTCGCGAGGTTCTTTATCGACATCATCCCTGGTTTGGTCGCCGAGTTTGCGTTCATGGAAGGGTCGAGAAGGCTGATGATGTCGCTTT
>NZ_PTFE01000041.1:0-67172 GCF_002936975.1 Bradyrhizobium sp. AC87j1 | reverse complement strand
TGCGGCTGTTGGCCTTGGCCGCGCGCTCGATGGTCTGGCGCAACTGGTTCATGCTCGGCGAGCGGCCGACGAGCTGGCTGGCGCTCGGCGCCAGCTGCTTCAGCTCCTTGACCTCGCGCTTGAGCCGCGAGTTCTCCAGCGCCCTGGTCGCGACCAGGATCAGCCGGTCGGCCTTGAACGGCTTCTCGATGAAGTCGTAGGCACCGCGCTTGATCGCGGCGACCGCGGTCTCGATGTTGCCGTGGCCGGAGATCATCACAACCGGCAAGTCGGCATTATCCTTCTTGACCTGCTCCAGGAGCTGCAAGCCGTCGAGCTTGGAGCCCTGCAGCCAGATGTCGAGGAACACCAGGTGCGGCCGCCGGTTGGCGATTTCAGCCAGTGCGGAGTCGCTGTCGCGCGCAGTCCGCGTGACAAAACCCTCGTCCTCGAGAATGCCTGCGACGAGATCCCGAATATCGGCCTCATCATCGACAATCAGAATTTCACTTGCCATGGGTCGCGCCTGTCTTGTCAGCTGCCTGTTGAGGCTTCGATTTTCGGTGAATCATTGGTCTTTTCAGCGGCCTCTTTGGTTTCGGCCGCCAGCTCTTTTGTTTCCTGCGCCGGGTCCTTGACAGGAGCGCCGGCCTGCTCGCCGGATGCTTCCTTGACCGCGGCCGCCGGGGCCTGCTCGGCTCCCTCGGACTTCGCGGGTTGCCCGGAGATCGCAAAGCGCATCCGCATCCAGGCACCGCGCTGGCCCTCGCGGAAGTCGGAAGCATCTTTCAGCTCGATGCGTCCGCCATGGTCTTCCAGCACGCGGCCGACGATCGCAAGGCCAAGGCCGGTGCCCTTGGCGCGCGTCGTGACATAGGGCTCGAGCAGCCGCGAGCGCGCGACCTTGGGCAGGCCGATGCCGTTGTCGATGACGTCGATCAGCACGTCCTCGCCCTGACGCGACACCACGACGTCGATATGACCTTTGCCGAGCTCCTCCGGCGGGACCTGCTCGATCGCCTCGGTGGCGTTCTTGACGATATTGGTGACCGCCTGCGAGATCAGCCGCCGGTCGAACTGGGCGCGGAGCGGATCCTCTTTGAATTCGGCCTCGATATCGATCTCGGGATGGGCGACCTTCATCAGGAACACGGCCTGCCGCACGGTGTCGGCGACGTCCTCGCCCTCCATCACCGGTTTCGGCATCCGTGCAAAGCGCGAGAACTCGTCGACCATGCGCCTGATGTCGTCGACCTGGCGCACGATGGTGTCGGTGCACTGCTCGAAGATCTGCTTGTCCTTGGCCTCTGTGATACCCTTGCCGAACTTGCGGCGAATGCGCTCGGCCGAAAGCTGGATCGGCGTCAGCGGGTTCTTGATCTCATGCGCGATGCGGCGCGCCACGTCGCCCCAGGCCGAGGTGCGCTGCGCCGAGACCAGCTCGGTGATGTCGTCGAGCGTGATGATGTAGCTGTCGTGCGGCTGGTTCTTCTCGGCGCTGACGCGGACCGAGAGATTGCGCTCGCTGCCGTCGCGGGTGATCGTGATCTGGCCCTGCACCAGACGCTGGCTCCCTTCCCGCGCCGCCTTCATCATCTCGTCGAGCTCGGGCAGCACGTCGGAGAGCGGATGACCGAGCGTCTCCGCCTCGGAATGCCCGATCAGCTTCTCGGCCGAGCGGTTCAAAATGCCGACGCTGCCGGAAGCATCGACGCCGATGATGCCGGCGCTTGCGGAGGACAGCACCGCTTCGATGAAGCGGCGGCGGCTGTCGATCAGGTCGCTGGCGTTGACGAGTTCGTCGCGCTGGCTGCGCAATTCCTGCGTCATCTTGTTGAAGGTCTCACCTAGCTGGGCGAGATCGCCTTCCGACTGGTGCACGGGTACCTGGACATGGAGGTCGCCGGTCGAGACCGTGTGTGCCGCGTTCATCAGCCGCCGGATCGGCGAGACCAGGGAATTGGCGAAGTTCAGCCCGATCAGCACCGAGGCCATCAGGATGGTCAGCGCGATCACGGCGAACATCAGCGCGAAGGCAACCTGGATGCCCAGCCGACGCGACTCGATCTGGGCGTATTCGGCGACACTGACCTCGGTCTGCTTGAGCTGATTGACGACATTCGGATCAAGCGGACGGGCGACATAGAGGAAGGTGTCGCTGAAGGCGCGCAGCCGGATCACGGCGGCCACGAAGCTCGCATCGGGAAGGACCGCGATCTCGGGCTCGGACTCGTTGACGTTGCTGAGGAAGTCGGACGCGGGCGGCGAATAGGCGAGCCGCATGCCGGTGTCGGCGGATTCCAGGATGTTGGTGTTCTTGTCGATGATCATCGCGCCCGGCAGGTTGCGGGAACTGGCGCTGGCGCTCAGCATCTCCCGGAACGAGCGGCGATCCTGGTCGTAGAGCGGCCGGGCATGCGCGATGTCGTTGGCCATGCCGAGAATGTCGCCGCGGATCAGCTGAGCATGGTCCTGCATATAGGCCCGCGCGATCGTCAGCGAATTCTGGATCACCTCCTTGGTCGGGCCGGAGAACAGCCGGTCGAGGCCGCGTTCGATGGTGACGTTGGCAACGACGGCGACCAGCACCGCCGGCAGCACCGCCACGATCGAGAACAGGCTGACGATCTGGACATGGAGCCGTGCCGCCGCCCTGCCCCGCCGCCGCGCCAGGATCAGCTGCCAGAGCTCGCGGATGATGATTCCGACCAGCAGCAGGATCGTGGCCGCGTTGATCAGGTAGATCGAGCGGACCACCGCCGGCGTCGGCTCGATCGTGGTCAGGCCGGTCAGAACCAGGAAGGTCAGGAAGGCCGAGAGCAGCGCCAGCGCCACGGCAAAGGGCGCCAGCCAGCGCCGCGCCGACCAACGCCGGGGCTCTTCCGCTGGTGTCGTGTCAAAGTGTGCGGCCGAGGTGTCTGCGCTGGTCATTCCGGCAATGGTGGTGCTGAAAACGGGTCCGCGACGCGCGGATACTGATGTATTCGTACCACATTGTTGCCGAATTGCGACAATTCCGCGGCGCCCTCACCGCGGCGGACCGGCGCATCCACAGGCGGATCATGGCCGATGTCGTGGACAGACCTCGCCTGCGGGAACGGTTTCCCACCGTTGCGGCTTGACCAGCATGGATAGATTCTTCCTCGCGATAATGGTTTCTGCCGTTCTGCTGCTGATCGTGGCGTCCGATCTGCTGGTCAATGGTCCGGCCCTGCAGGAGCCGACGACAGACGTCGCGCGTCTGGTGCCGTCCACCGAGCGATTGGTCAGGTGATGGATCGCAGTTGCAGGTGGCCGAATGCCTCACCCTTGTGTGACTGCGGAACATTTCGGCCCCGCTCCGACTTCTGATCACCGCGTCAGCCAAAACGGCCAGCGCGATCCGGACAGGCTCAGCTCCGCTTTGGTAGGGGAGCTGAGCCACCGTCCGCGTAAACGCGTTTAGCGTTTGTCGCGAGGGAACTAGCCCCCGCTCCGATAGACCTGGATATCGAGATCCCGGATCTTCTTGCGCAGCGTGTTGCGGTTGAGGCCGAGCAGGTCTGCGGCGCGGATCTGGTTGCCGCGGGTGGCCGCGAGCGCGGCCGTGAGCAGCGGAACCTCGATCTCCTTGAGGATGCGGTGATAGAGGCCGGGCGGCGGCACGCCGTTGGGAAAGCCCTGGAAGTGCGAGGACAGATACGCCTCCACGGCGCCGCCGAGATTGTCGACGCCCTGCTGGACCGCGGCACCTGGGCTGACCGAGGGCGGCGCGAGCTCGCCATCGATGACGGAAGCCGTGATCACGTCCTGCGGATAGAGCGCGGCGAGGCGCCGGGCGAGGTTTTCCAGCTCGCGCACGTTGCCGGGCCAGCGGTGCTGCTTCAGCCGCTCCAGCGCCAGCACGTCGAGCTTCTTCGGCGGCAGGCCGTCCTTCTCGGCCAGCGTGAAGAAGTGACGGATGAGATCGGGCAAATCCTCGATGCGCTCGCGGAGCGGCGGCAGCCGCAGCGGCACGACGTTGAGGCGGAAGAACAGATCTTCCCGGAACAGCCCCTGCTGGATCAGGACACGCAGATCCTTGTTGGAGGCCGCGACGATGCGCACGTCGGTCTTGATCGGGGTGCGGCCGCCGACGGTGGTGTATTCGCCCTGCTGCAGCACGCGCAGCAGACGGGTCTGCGCCTCCATCGGCATGTCGCCGATTTCGTCGAGAAACAGCGTGCCGCCCTCGGCCTGCTCGAACCGGCCGGAGGCGCGGGTGTTGGCGCCGGTGAAGGCGCCGCGCTCATGGCCGAACAGTTCGGATTCGATGAGGTCGCGCGGGATCGCCGCCATGTTGACCGCGACGAACGGGCCGTTGCGGCGCTTGCCGTAATCGTGCAGCGCGCGCGCCACCAGTTCCTTGCCGGTGCCGGACTCGCCGGTGATCATCACCGTCAGATCGGTCTGCATCAGCCGCGCCAGCACGCGGTAGATTTCCTGCATCGCCGGCGAGCGGCCGACCAGCGGGATCGCCTCCATCTCGGCGTCCTCGTCCGGCGTCGAGACCCGCTCCTTCGGCTCGGCCAGCGCGCGGCCGACGATGGCAATCAGCTCCTTGAGGTCGAACGGCTTCGGCAGATATTCGTACGCCCCGCGCTCGGAGGCGCGGATCGCCGTCATGAAGGTGTTCTGCGCGCTCATGACGATGACGGGCAGATTCGGCCGCATCTTCTTGATCCGCGGCAAGAGGTCGAAGGCGTTTTCGTCCGGCATCACCACGTCGGTGATGACGAGATCGCCCTCCCCCTGGCTGACCCAGCGCCACAGCGTTGCGGCATTGCCGGTCAGCCGCACTTCGTAGCCGGCGCGGGACAGTGCCTGATTGAGAACGGTGCGGATGGCGGTATCGTCATCGGCTACGAGAATGCTACCTGCGGGCATGGTTAATCCTCATTTCGCCCCCTGTGACGCAGGCGACGGCTTCCCGGCAGAGTCGGCGCGACTGCTTTGATCGGCATGTTTCACCGATGTGGAATACATCGGCATCAGCACGCGGAAGGTGGTCTTGCGCGGCTGAGATTCGCATTCGATGATGCCCCCGTGATCGCCGACGATCTTGGCGACCAGCGCCAGGCCGAGCCCTGAGCCGGTCTGCTTGGTGGTCACGAAGGGATCGAACAGGTTGGGCAGAAGATCGTCCGGCACGCCTGGTCCGTTGTCCTTCACGCAGAATTCGAGCGGCAAGGATACCCGGGATTTTTGACCGGGGACTGACAGGCGCACGCCGGGGCGGAACGCGGTGGTGAGCTGGATCTCGGCGTCGGGGACGTCGATCAGGGCTTCTGCGGCGTTCTTCACGAGATTGAGGAACACCTGGATCAGCTGGTCCTGGTTCGCCAGCACCGGCGGCAGCGAGGGATCGTAGTCCTCGATGAAGCGGATATTGCGGGCAAAACCGGACTGCGCCAGCCGTTTGACGTGGTCGAGCACTGAATGGATGTTGACGGGGCCGCGCGATACGGGGCGCTCGTCGCCGAACACCTCCATGCGGTCGACCAGCGTCACGATACGGTCGGCCTCGTCGCAGATCAGGCGCGTCAGCATGCGGTCCTCGGACGAGGCCTGCTGCTCGAGAAGCTGCGCCGCGCCGCGGATGCCCGAGAGCGGATTCTTGATCTCGTGCGCCAGCATCGCGGCCAGCGCGATGACCGAGCGCGCCGCGCTGCGATGGGTGAGCTGGCGGTCCATCTTGTCGGCGATGGAGCGCTCCTGGAGCATCACCACGATATGGCCGGGCCGTTCGGTCAGCGGCGCGACATGCAGATCGACCTGCCGGTCGCCGCCCATGCGCGGCGTGCCCAGATCGACCTTGTATTCATTCACCGGCGAATTCGACGAGCGCACCTGGTCAATCAACGCCAGCAATGGGCTGCCGAACGGCACCAGCTCTTTCAGCGACTGCCGCTTCAGGAACTGGGTCGAGATGTCGAAGAAGGCCTCGGTCGCGATATTGGCGGCGACGATCTTCCCGTCCGGCCCGATCATGAGAACGGGATTGGGCAACGCATCCAGGATCGCGTCGCTGTCGGCGGGCCGGCGATGGTCAGCGGCGGAGCTCATGCAGCAGCGCTCCATCCGAAATCGTCGAAGGCATCCTGCAGCGACTGGTGGACGAGGCGCGGATCCTCCGAGGTCAGGATCTTCTGGCGCCAGGATTTCAGCTTCTCGACCGGAGCGCCGCTCGCAGCCGCGGCGACGTCGAGCGCCCAGCCGAGATGTTTTCGGGCGTGCTTAAGGCCTACGCGCAAACCGTAAAGCGCGCAGACGCCTTCATAAAGTGTGCGGACGTAATGCAGCTGGGTGGCGAGCGACGGGATGGCCTCAGCCGCCTCGCCCTTCAGGCGACGGCCGATCTGACCGGGCAGCCAGGGCTGGCCCTGCGCGCCGCGGCCGATCATCACGGCGTCGGCGCCGGAGGCCTCGAGCGCCGCAAGCGCCTTCTCGTAAGTCGTGATGTCGCCGTTGACGACGAGCGGAAGGCAGGTGGCCTCGCGCACGGCGCGGATCGCATCCCAATCGGCCTCACCCTTGTAGAACTGGCTGCGGGTGCGGCCATGCACCGTAACGAGCTTGACGCCGGCGGCTTCCGCGCGCCGCGCCAGTTCCGGCGCGTTGCGGCTGCGGTCGTCCCAGCCGAGCCGCATCTTCAGCGTCACCGGCACCTTCACCGCCGCGATGGTCGCGTCGATCAGGCTGACGGCATGGTCGAGGTCGCGCATCAAAGCCGAGCCGGACTGGCCGCCGGTGACGTGGCGGGCCGGACAGCCCATGTTGATGTCGATGATATCGGCGCCCTCGGCTTCGGCGATCCGGGCGCCCTCCGCCATCCAATGCGTCTCGCAGCCGGCGAGCTGGACCACGTGCGGACCGATCCCGGTGGCTTCGCAACGCAACCGAGACATCCGGTGGCCGCTCGCAAGCTCGTCGCTGGCCGTCATTTCGGACACGACGAGACCCGCGCCAAGCTCGGCGGCCAACCGGCGGACGGGCGAGTCAGTCACCCCCGACATCGGTGCCAGGAAGACCGGGGTGGCGACATCAATATCGCCTATTTTCAACGGCTTAGAGCCGGATACTGCCGAACCGGTCACAGGGGTCTCGTTGACTGGGCAGGGCCTCATCGCGCCTGCCATGACCTATCTTGCGCACAATTCTTGTGCAGTCAAGCGTCATGCCTACAGTTTAGACAATTCTGCAAATCTTTCAAGTGCAGTGCAGCAAATTGGTGTTTCCAACAATCCGGGGAAACCCCCTTTTTTTGCGGGCCTGCCGTGCTAGAGGCATGCGGCAATCACCCCACTCCCGACTCTCCATCACCAACTGAGTATTCGAGTCCTATGGCGAAATCACAACGCACCGCAGTCGTCCTCGTGGCAGCCGGGCGTGGACTGCGTGCGGGCGCCGGCGGGCCGAAGCAATATCGCGAGATCGGCGGCGTGCCCGTGATCTATCGCGCCATGGAAGCCTTCAGCCGCCACGCCGACGTGTTTGCGGTGCAGCCGGTGGTGAACCCCGATGACAGCGCCATGTTCACGGCCGCGGTCGCGGGGCTCAAGCACGAGCCGCCGACCAATGGCGGTGCGACCCGGCAGGCCTCGGTGCTCGCTGGCCTCGAAGCGCTGGTCAAGCACGAGCCCGACATCGTGCTGATCCACGACGCCGCCCGCCCCTTCGTCTCGGAAGGATTGATCTCGCGCGCGATCGAGGCGGCGAGCCGCGCCGGCGCTGCGATCCCCGCCGTTCCCGTCACCGACACCATCAAGCTCACCGGCGATGGCGGCAATGTCGAGGGCACCCCGGACCGCGCGCGCCTGCGCATCGCGCAGACGCCGCAATCCTTTCGTTTCGATGTCATCCTCGAAGCGCATCGTCGCGCGGCGAACGACGGCCGCAGCGATTTCACCGACGATGCCGCGATTGCCGAATGGGCGGGATTGACGGTTGCAACCTTTGAAGGCGATGTTGCCAACATGAAGCTCACCACTCCCGAGGATTTCGTGCGCGAGGAAGCGCGCCTGGCTGCCCAGCTCGGCGATATCAGGACCGGCACCGGCTATGACGTGCACGCCTTCGGCGAAGGCGACCATCTCATGCTCTGCGGCGTGCGCGTGCCTCACACCAAGGGTTTTCTTGCCCATTCCGACGGCGATGTCGGCCTGCATGCACTGGTCGACGCCATCCTCGGCGCGCTCGCCGACGGCGACATCGGCTCGCACTTTCCGCCGAGCGATGCGAAGTGGAAGGGCGCCTCCTCCGACCAGTTCCTGAAATACGCCATCGAGCGCGTCACGGGGCGCGGCGGGCGCGTCGCCAATCTCGAGGTGACCATGATCTGCGAGCGGCCGAAGATCGGCCCGCTGCGCGACACCATGCGCGCGCGCATCGCCGAGGTCTCCGGCGTCGACATCTCGCGCGTCGCGGTGAAGGCGACCACCAGCGAGCGACTCGGCTTCACCGGCCGTGAGGAAGGCATCGCGGCCACCGCGAGCGCCACCATCCGTCTTCCCTGGAGCGTCTAGGCCATGGGCGGCAGCGACGCACGCGCCCTCTCCCGCTCGCTGCTCGACCTGTGCCGGATGCGCAAGCTGACGATCGCGACGGCTGAATCCTGCACCGGCGGCCTCGTCGCCGGCGCGCTGACCGACATCCCCGGCTCCTCCGACGTGATCGACCGTGGCTTCGTCACCTATTCCAACGACGCCAAGCGCGCGATGCTCGGCGTCGAGGCGAGCACGCTCACGAACTTCGGTGCCGTCAGCAAGGAGACCGCGACTGCGATGGCGGTCGGCGCGCTGGAGCGTGCCGGCGTCGATCTCGCCGTCGCCATCACCGGCATTGCCGGCCCCGGAGGCGCGACGCCCGGCAAGCCGGTCGGTCTCGTGCATTTCGCCGCCGCCGCGCGCGACGGCCGCATCATCCACCGCGAGCACCGTTTTGGCGCGATCGGCCGCAGCGCCGTGCGCGCGCGCTCGGTGGTCGAGGCACTGCGCATGCTGATGGATCTGGCCCGCGGCCCGCAGCCCCAGGCCAAGCCGCGCCGTCCCGCTGCAAGCCGCCTGCGCCCGCGCGTGACACGCTCGCCGCGCCGGCATGTGGCCAAACGACGGACGCCGCGGTCGCCGCGGGGCTGAAGCGCCTCAGGCCGCCGCCAGCAGCGCGCTCGCATGGTCGAGCACCCGCTGCCTGACCGCATCGGCATCCGACGGATTCACCCTTGCGCTGACCGTCAATTCCACGACGGGCGCCGCGGGATCGGCGGCGATCACCTTCGACACATTGACCGACGGTGCGACACCCTTGGCGATGCGGGGATCGTCGCGCAGCTGTTTCAGGATCTGGTCTGCCAGCGCGTTGGCCGATCCGGCCCTGACCGGAAACGCAACCTTGACCTCGCCCGTGCCGGGATAGGCGCTGCGGTTGATGATGGCCGCGCCCCACACCTGGCCGTTGGGCAACAGGATCTGCGTGTTGTCGGGCGCGACCAGCTCGGTCATGAACAGCGACAGCGACTTCACTTTGCCCGCCTTGCCGGCGACCTCGACATCGTTACCGATATGAAAGGGCCGGAACAGCAGCAGCATCACGCCGGCGGCGAGATTGGAGAGCGTGCCCTGAAGTGCCAGGCCAATGGCGAGCGAGGTCGCGCCCAGCACGGCGACGAGGCTCGCGGTCTGAATGCCGAAGAGCTGAAGCACGGCGATGCCGACCACCGCCAGCACGCCGTAGCGTGCGAGGCTGCCCACGAACAATGTCACGAGCGGGTCGACGCGATGCGTGACACTCAACAGTCGCGTGACGAACCGCTGCATGGCGCCCGACAGGTACCAGCCGATCGCGAGCAGAAGGATCGCGTAAATCGCGTTCAAGCCATACAGGACGAGCGAGGCTTTCAACGTGTCGAAATTGATGGTCATGGCGGCTCCAACCCGGACAATCGGTTGCAAACTCACTGCGGCGCGAATTGATCCCGAAGGGAACACGGTCCCGCAGGGCGGATTAGCGAAGCGCAATCCGCCGCGTCTCTCTCCTCGGTGTCTGGCACGGCGGATTACCCCTTCGGCTAATCCGCCCTACGTCCACGATCCCTGGCGTTGCCGACGGGCAAAACACGCTAGCCGTAGGGCAAGGCGCGCAGGCGAAAATATTCGCCTTTACAGAATTTCGGCTTTGTCACATTGTCCCGCCACCTCACCCCGGTCAGAGGGGCGTATCGCGATCGTCACGAAACGTGGGGTGAGCTGCGGTGGACGCTAGTCACATCGGCGCGAGAGGCATTGCAGGGCGGGCAACCGTGAGCGACGAGCCTTTTGCGCACACGACCGCTGTGATCTGCGTACGGCAAAACCGTGTCGTCCTGACGCCCGGGGTCTGCGCGTCAAGTCTTGCGGTGATGCGTGTTGCCCGACCGGGTGCGCGCGTCAGCCATCTGCAAGGCGACGGGGGCAATAGTGCATCGCTCCCCGGGGAGAGCTCGGCATAAGCCGTCAAACCACTGCGCAGGGAAGGCCGGGTTGTCCTGGCTACACCTGTATGCCGCTGTGCAGCTTCTTGTCACGCAGGATTCGCGCAGTGGACCGCGGGTGCCAGCCGGCACCCGGTCTTCCCTGCGCCCTCTGACATCTGAGGGCGACATGACCAATGCAGGACTCGGGCAGGAACTGCCGCGAGACCGCAGCGTTATGTTCAGTTTTCGAAAAAAACACGCAAGTCTGTCCAATTCGATCGGAATCGCGAATGCAGACGGCGCGACCAAACGTCATCACGCGTCTCCGATCTTGCGCGAGAAAATATTGGCGCAATAATGCCGCTCTACGTTGTGATCCGGAATCAACCGGACCAGCACACTGGAGGGCGACGAAATTGTTCGCTCGCGCCGCGGCATCAGTCGCCGTGACTATCACCTTGGCCACCATTGTCTTGGCCACCATCACCTTGGCCACCATTGATGGTGCGGCCGCACAAACGGCCAACCAGCCGCCGGATACGATGGCGGCGCGGGTCGAGGCTTGCACGCCCTGTCACGGCAACAAGGGCGAAGGCACCAGCGACGTCTATTTCCCGCGGCTTGCCGGCAAGCCCGCCGGCTATCTCTACAATCAGCTGCTCGCCTTCCGCAGCGGCCGCCGCAAATATCCGCCCATGAACTATCTGCTGGAGTTTCTGCCTGATCCGTATCTGGAGGCGATGGCGGAATATTTTGCCGGCGAACATCCGCCGCTGCCGCAGCCGGCGCCGAGCGAGGTCAGCAAGGACGTGCTGGCGCAGGGCGAGCTGCTCGCCACCAGCGGCGATGCCAGCCGCAATATTCCGGCCTGCGTGAGCTGCCATGGCCCGGGACTCGCCGGCATGCAACCCGGCATCCCCGGCCTGCTCGGCCTGCGCGCCAATTACATCAGCGCCCAGCTCGGCGCCTGGCGCTACGGCACCCGCACGGCGAAATCGCCAGACTGCATGCAGCAAGTCGCAGGCCATCTGACCGAGGCGGACGTCACCGCGGTCGCGGCCTGGCTCGCGACACGGCCGGCGCCCACGAACCCGGCCCCCGTGCCGAAAGGCACCTACGCGCTGCCTTTCGGCTGCGGCAGCCAGCCCAATTGACGAGGCGGATGATGGGCTCGAAACTGTCGACCGCACTCATATCGATCAAGCTCCTGGCCCTCGCGGCGCTCACCACGGCCGCGCAAGCGCAGGACAAGAGCAGCGACATCATCGCCCGCGGCGAATATCTCGCCCGTGCCGGCGATTGCACGGCCTGCCATACCGCGCCGGAGGGCCGCCTGTTCGCCGGCGGCCGCGCCATGCCGACGCCGTTCGGCACGCTCTACACCTCCAACATCACGCCGGACCCGGATACCGGAATCGGCAAATGGAGCGCCGACGACTTCTACAAGACCATGCACAGCGGCCGTTTCCCGGACGGCGGGTTGATCTATCCGGCGATGCCGTTCGCGTCCTACACCAAGGTGACGCGCGCCGACAGCGACGCGATCTTCGCCTATCTGCGCTCGATCGCGCCGGTGAGCCAGAAGAACAAGCCGCACGAGTTGCGCTTTCCCTACGACAACCGGCAGCTCATCCTGGGATGGCGCACGCTGTTCTTCAGCGAAGGCGAGTTCAAGCCCGATCCGAAGAAATCCGCGGAATGGAATCGCGGCGCATATCTGGTCGAGGGCCTCGGCCATTGCGGCATGTGCCATTCGCCGATCAACGCGCTCGGCGGCACCTCGCAATCGGACGCCTTCAAAGGCGGCCTGATCCCGATGCAGAACTGGTACGCGCCCTCGCTCACGTCAAACCGCGAGGCCGGGCTCGGCGACTGGAGCATCAAGGACATCACCGACCTGCTGCAGACCGGCGTCTCCATGCGCGGCGTGGTCTACGGCCCGATGGCCGAGGTCGTGCACAACAGCCTGCAATATCTCAACGACGAGGACACCAAGGCGATGGCGGTGTACCTCAAGGGCATTGCCGAGCCCTCGCCTCCGCCGCCGGCAAGCTCGACCCTGCCGACCACCGAGAGCAGCCTGCTGATCAGCCTCGGCAAGACTGTCTACGACAGGCATTGCGCGAGCTGTCACGGCACCCAGGGCGAAGGCAAGCCGCCGCACTGGCCGCCGCTCGCCAACAACCAGTCGATCGAGATGCAGTCGGCGGTCAATCCGATCCGCATGGTGCTCAATGGCGGCTATCCGCCGGGCACCAAGGGCAATCCGATGCCCTACGGCATGCCGCCGTTCGCCGGTCTGTTGTCCGACAACGAGATCGCCGCCGTCGTCTCCTACATCCGCACCGCCTGGGGCAATCGCGGCACGCCGGTCTCGGCGCGCGAGGCCAACGAGCTGCGCTCCGCACCGCTGAATTGAGAATCTCATGATCAACTCCGATCCGCCGACCAGCCCCGCTAGCGCCGACCAGGCCGTCGAGGAGGTCGTCGCGCAAAGTCCGTCCGGCGCGATCGTGCTCGCCGGCATCGCCACCGCCTGCGTGGTCGCGATGTGGCTCGCCTTCTATCTGTTTGTCTTCCTGCCCCGCGGATCGCTGCAATGAGCGCAGAGGAAACTCATCACGACAGCGCCGAGGTCGCGGCCCGCGTCGAGCGGCGCTGGGCGACCATCGCCGTGATCATCATCGTGATGATGGCGCTGCTGGCGGCTTTCGCCGGCATCCATCGCGCGACCATGCCGCAGCCGCGCGTCGAGATCACCGATCCCTCGCGCCTGCATCTGTCCGGCGAATTCGTCGAGAGCAATCTCGGCAGCGTGCTGGAGGCCAACGGCAACGTCACCGTGCGCGCAATCGGCCAGCAATATTCCTTCACGCCGGCCTGCATCGTGGTGCCCGCGGATACGCCGATCACGCTGCGGGCCACCAGCGCCGACGTCGTCCACGGCATCCTCATTCAGGGTACCAACGTCAACGCCATGCTGGTGCCAGGCTACATCTCCGAGCAGCTGATGCGCTTCGCGAAGACCGGCGATTATCTGATGCCCTGCCAGGAGTTTTGCAGCTTTGGCCACGAGGGCATGTGGGGCAAGGTCAAGGTGATCGACAAGACCGAATTCGCCGATCGCGCGAAGGGTGGCGGGAGGCTGAGCTGTGTTGGTCAATAGGAAGCTCATCCTCGCCCATTTCTGGCTGGCCTTCGCCGTGTTCGGCATCGCGCTCACGCTCGGCGCCTGGCAGATGTTCATCCGCAGCCCGATCGGCACCTGGCTCTCCAACCCGGAGCTCTATTACCGCTCGCTGACCGCCCACGGCACGGTGATGGGCTACGTCTTCCCGACCCTGGTGGCGATGGCATTCGGCTACGCCATCAGCGAGTCCGCGCTGCAGCAGCGCCTGGTTGGCGTGCGCTGGGCCTGGGCGGGATTCTGGTTGATCGTCGCCGGCAGCATCATGGCGGTGATCCCGATCGCGCTCGGCCGTGCCTCGGTGCTCTACACCTTCTATCCGCCGCTGATCGGCAACGTCTTCTATTACCTCGGCGTCGTCCTGGTCGTGGTCGGCTCGTGGATCTGGGTCGCGCTGATGTCGGTCAATCTGCGCGTCTGGCGCAAGGCCAATCCCGGCGCGCCGGTGCCGCTCGCCATGTTCGCCAACGTCGCGGGCTCGTATTTGTGGGCTTGGACCGCGGTCGGCGCCGCGCTCGAGCTGCTGCTCCAGATCATTCCGGTTGCGGCAGGCCTCAAGGCCACCATCGATGCCGGCCTGGCGCGCATCTTCTTCTCATGGACGCTGCACGCCATCGTCTATTTCTGGCTGATGCCGACCTACATCGCCTATTACACCATCGTGCCGCGCGCGATCGGCGGCCGCGTCTATTCCGACTCGATGGCGCGGATCGCCTTCATCCTGTTCCTGGTGGTGTCGATGCCGATCGGCATGCACCACACCTTTGCCGATCCGCAGGTAGGCGCCGGCTTCAAGTTCATCCATTCGGCCTTCACGGCTCTGGTCGCGCTGCCGACGCTGCTGACCGTGTTCACGATCTGCGCTTCAGTCGAGATCGCGGC
The DNA here is from genome assembly GCF_002936975.1 of Bradyrhizobium sp. AC87j1. Taxonomy (NCBI): domain Bacteria; kingdom Pseudomonadati; phylum Pseudomonadota; class Alphaproteobacteria; order Hyphomicrobiales; family Nitrobacteraceae; genus Bradyrhizobium; species Bradyrhizobium sp. AC87j1. Next base: position 52,656 of record NZ_PTFE01000041.1, on the reverse strand, counting down.
GCGGCTGCGCGGCGGCCGCGGCATGTTCGGCTGGATCGGGGCCCTGCCCTGGGACAATCCGATGATGCTGGCGCTGGCGTTCTCCTTCGTCATGCTCGGCTTCGGCGGCGCCGGCGGCCTCATCAACATGAGCTATCAGCTCGATGCCTCGATCCACAACACGCAGTGGATCACCGGCCATTTCCACCTGATCTTCGGCGGCGCCATCGTCATCATGTATTTTGCGATCGCCTATGATCTCTGGCCGCATCTGACCGGGCGCGAGCTGATCGATATCCGCCTGATCCGCACCCAGCTCTGGCTGTGGTTCATCGGCATGATCGTGACGACCTTCCCGTGGCACTGGGTCGGCATTTTGGGCATGCCGCGCCGCATGGCCTATTTCGACTTCGGCGATCCCGCGATCGCGCCGCAGGCGCTCTCCGTCACGCTCTCGGCGATCGGCGGCTTCATCCTGCTGGCGTCGGGCATCATGTTCATCGTCATCCTGGCGCGTGGCATGCGCGCGCCTCAAATCGACGCTGGGCCCTATCGCTTCGCGCTGGCCGTGCATCAGCCGACAACCGTCCCGGTCGCGCTCAACACCCACGCGCTGTGGGTGGCACTGATGATCGGCCTCACGCTGACCAATTACGGCTATCCGATCCTGAATCTGGCGCTGAGTTCGGGCACCTCGGTGCCGGCCGTCTATGTGGGAGCGCAGTGATGAGCACGCGCGACCTCTTCACCCTCCGCAACCGCCATTTCAGGACCGGCGTCGGCATCACTGCCGCGATCTTCGTCGTCACCGCGATTGCCGGCTTCATCGTGCTGCCGTTCGCACAGCCTTGGGTTCAGTTCGCCGGCGTCTGGGATGCGATCTGCAGCGCCGCCGGCGTACCGCAGCGTGCGGCCAGCGTCACGGCGCCCGAACAGGCAAAACGCCTGTCCGAGGTCGTGCTGACCTCGAACACGTTGTCACGTCCGAGCCAGGAAGCGATCGGCCGCGGCGCGACGCTGGCGCAGCGCTGCGCGATCTGTCATGGCCCGACCGGCGTCAGCCGCGCGGACTCGCCCAATCTCGCCGGCCAGTACGCGGCCGTGATCTACAAGGAGCTGCACGATTTCCGCTCGGGTGCGCGCACCAATGCCGTGATGTCGCCGTTCGCGGTCAACCTGACCGACCAGGAGATCGCCGATCTCTCCAATTATTACGCCTATCTGCCGCGGCTTCCCGCCTATCATCCGACGCCGCAATTGCCGAAACCCAACATCGTCATCTACGGCGCGCCGATGCGCGGGATCGCGCCCTGCGGCGCCTGCCATGGCAGTCTCGACAACAAGACCGGCAGCCCGTGGCTGGAGGGGCAGTCCGAGGCCTACATGAAGGCGCAGCTGCACGCCTTCGCCTCCGGCGAACGGCGCAACGACATCAGCCAGCAGATGCGCAACATCGCCCGCGCAATGACGCCGCAGGAGATCGAGCAGGCCGCGGCGTATTACGCCTCGCAGCCGCCCGATGTGGTGAAGGCGGTGGATTGAAGTTGGAGGCTCGTGCCCCGGACGCGGCGCAGCGCCTCTTTCGGCGGTGCGCTGCAGAGCCGGGGCCCATCTCTCCGCATTTTGCCGTGTTGCCTTCTGGGTCCCGGCTCTGCGCAGCAGCGCCGTAAGCGCGTTTACGCGCGTCTTCGCGCGCTATGGCGTTGCAGCGCGTCCGGGACACGAGAGCCCATGGCAGCTACGACGACGCCAGCTTCCGCCCATAGATCGCGTCGGCCCGTTTCTCGAACGCAGTGGAAAAGCGCGCGAAGGCGGCGTCGAACATCGAGCCCATCAGCAGCGCCAGCATGCGGCTCTTGAATTCGTAGGACAGGAAGAACCCGACGTCGCAGACGCCCTCACCTTTGGGCTCGAACGTCCAGCGATTTTCCAGGTTGCTGAAAGGACCTTGCAGATATTCGACCAGGATCTTCTGATTGGCGCGGTCGAGGCTCACGCGGCTGGTGAAGGATTCCTTGACCAGCTTGAACGACACCGTCATGTCGGCGACCAGCACCTCGGTGCCATCAGGCTTGGTCATGCGCTGGCGCACCTTCAGCGCGCTGCACAGCGGCACGAATTCCGGGTAGCGCTCGACGTCGGCGACCAGATCGAACATCTCGGAGGCGCTGTGATTGACACGGCGCTTGCTCGAAAATTTGGGCATGGCGGTTCAGCGGGCAGTCGCGGCCCGCGCGGCCTTCAGTCTCGCAAAATCCTCGCCGGCATGATGCGACGAGCGGGTGAGCGGGCTCGCCGACACCATCAGGAAGCCCTTGGTGTAGGCGACCTTCTCGTAAGAGGCGAACTCGTCCGGCGGCACGTAGCGCATCACGGCGTGGTGCTTGCGGGTCGGCTGCAGGTACTGCCCGATGGTCAGAAAATCGACGTCGGCGGAGCGCAGATCGTCCATCACCTGCTGCACCTCGTGGCGCTCCTCGCCGAGGCCGACCATGATGCCGGACTTGGTGAAGATGGTGGGATCGAGCTCCTTGACCCGCTGCAACAGCCGGATCGAATGGAAATAGCGCGCGCCCGGCCGCACCGTCAGATAGCGCGACGGCACGGTCTCGAGATTGTGGTTGAAGACGTCGGGCTTGGCGGCAACGACCACCTCGAGCGCCCCCTCCTTGCGAAGGAAGTCGGGCGTCAGGATCTCGATCGTGGTCGTAGGGCACGCGGCGCGGATGGCGCGGATGGTCTGGGCAAAGTGCTCGGCGCCGCCGTCAGTGAGGTCGTCGCGGTCCACGGAGGTGACGACGACGTGGGCGAGGCCGAGCTTGGCGGTCGCCTCGGCGACGTTCTCAGGCTCGGCTGCATCCAGCGCATTGGGTAGGCCGGTCTTGACGTTGCAGAACGCGCAGGCACGGGTGCAGGTGTCACCCATGATCATGAAAGTCGCGTGCTTTTTGTCCCAGCACTCGCCGATGTTCGGGCAGCCAGCTTCCTCGCACACCGTGTGCAGGCCGTTGGACCGCACGATGTTGCGGGTGTCGGCATAGCCGCGGGTGTTCGGCGCGCGCACGCGAATCCAGTCCGGCTTCGGCGGCGAAGCGGAGTCAGGGCGATTCACCTTTTCGGGGTGGCGCGGGCGCAGCGGGTTCGTGATGGTATCGACAATAACGACCATGGGGTGTCCGGTCTGTTCAGGTCCTACCTAGTCGGTCTCGCCACGCATCGCAACCCGGCTCGCGCCGCTTCAGGGAACATGGCAGATATGGGCAATATCTTGCTCTGTTCTCAGGCGATTCTCACCTCGAATGGCTCCAAGCTCGAAGTCCTCACCCCCGCGCCTCGGCAAGCTGCTCAAGCGCGGCTTTTTCGACCGCAACGTCCGCGACGTCGCCCGGGACCTGATTGGTGCGACCATGCTGGTCGACGGCGTCGGCGGCCTCATCGTCGAAGTCGAGGCCTATCATCATACCGAGCCCGCGGCGCACTCCTACAACGGTCCGACGCCGCGGAACCAGGTCATGTTCGGCCCGCCGGGCTATGCCTATGTCTATCGCTCCTACGGCATCCACTGGTGCGTGAACTTCGTCTGCGAGGAGGAAGGCTCGGCCAGCGCCGTGCTGATCCGCGCGCTGGAGCCGACGCACGGGATCGCCGCCATGCGGCGCCGCCGTCATCTCCAGGATGCGCACGCGCTGTGCTCGGGTCCGGGCAAGCTGACCGAGGCGCTCGGCATCACCATCGCGCACAACACGCTGCCGCTGGACCGGCCTCCGATCGCGCTGCATGCGCGGACCGAGGAGTTGGAGGTGGTCGCCGGCATCCGGATCGGCATCACCAAGGCTGTCGAGCTGCCCTGGCGCTATGGCGTCAGGGGCTCGAAGTTTTTGAGCAAGCCGTTTCCGAAGTAGGCCTAAGTGGCCTGCTTCAACCGCTCCATGGCTTCGAGCAGCTTGGCCTTGCGGGCTAGCGCCGCCTCGCGCTTTTCGCGCTCCTCCTCGACGACCTCCTCGGCCGCGTTGGCGACGAACTTTTCGTTCGCGAGCTTGGACTCGGCGCGCTTGATATCGGCGTCGGCCTTGCCGATCTCCTTGTCGAGACGCGTGCGCTCGGCAGCGACGTCGATCACGCCCTTCAGCGGCAGCGCGGCGACTTCGCCGCGCACGAGCAGCTGAACCGCACCGTCGGGCGCGCGGTCGGCGAAGGAGATGTCCGACAGCCGCGCCATGCGCTTGATGACGTCGGTCCAGCGCGGCACGCGGTCCCTGGTTTCGGCGGAGGCGCCGACGAGCACCAGCGCCGTCAGCGTTGCCGGCGGAATGTTCATCTCGGCACGCACCGAACGGATCTGTGTGATCAGGTCGATCACCCAGCCGATCTCGGCTTCCGCCTTGGGATCGGTGAAGTCGGCGTGGTCGAAGATCGGCATGACCAGCATCGGCGACATCAGGGGTTCGGTCGGCCCGGCCGCCGCAGCGAGGATTGCGAGCTGCTCCGGCGTCGGCTCGGCCGGCTTCAGCGGCCATTGCGCCAATGCGAGCAGACCGTCGCGCTTGGCCGTCACCTCCCACAGCTCCTCGGTGATGAAGGGCATGAAGGGATGCAGCAGCTTCAGGATCTCATCGCGGGCCCAGGCGACCATGGCACGGGTCTCGTCCTTGGCCGGGCTGTCCGGGCCGAGCAGCACGGGTTTTGCGAGCTCGACATACCAGTCGCAATAGACGTTCCAGACGAAGCGATAGATCGCACCGGCGGCATCGTTGAAGCGATAGGCCTCGATCGCCTCGGTCACCTCACGCGTGGTGTGCGCGCTTTCATGCGCGATCCAGCGGTTCAGCGTCTCCTTGGCCTTCGCCGGCTCGAAACCCTCGGGCACGGCGCAGTGGTTCATTTCGGCGAAGCGCGACGCATTCCAGAGCTTGGTCGCGAAATTGCGATAGCCCTCGACGCGGCTGGTGGCGAGCTTGATGTCGCGGCCCTGCGCCGCCATCGCGGCCAGCGTGAAGCGCAGCGCGTCCGCGCCGTATTCGTCGATCAGGTTGAGCGGATCGATGACGTTGCCCTTCGACTTCGACATCTTGGCGCCCTTCTCGTCGCGGACGAGGGCGTGGATGTAGATGGTCGAGAACGGCACCTCCTTCATGAAGTGCAGGCCCATCATCATCATGCGGGCGACCCAGAAGAAGATGATGTCGAAGCCGGTCACCAGCGCATTGGTCGGGTAATAGCGCTGCACCTCGGGCGCGTCCTCGGGCCAGCCGAGCGTCGAGAACGGCCACAGCGCCGAGGAGAACCAGGTGTCGAGCACGTCCTCGTCGCGCGTGATGAAGCCCTCGCGCTTGTTGCGGTCAAGCGCCATCTCGCGGCCCTGCTCGGCCGTGATGACTTCCTGCTCGACGTAGTAGCCGAGCGCGTGGCTGACGGCCTCCTCCTCGGTCTCGGCGACGAACACCTTGCCATCAGGTCCGTACCAGGCCGGGATCTGGTGACCCCACCAGAGCTGGCGCGAGATGCACCAGGGCTGGATGTTCTCCATCCATTCGAAATAGGTCTTTTCCCAGTTTTTCGGCACGAACGACGTCTCGCCCGACCGCACCGCCGCGATCGCGGGCTTTGCCAGCGTCTTGGCGTCGACATACCACTGGTCGGTCAGGTACGGCTCGATCACGCTGTTGGAGCGGTCGCCGTGCGGCACCATGTGGGTGTGCGGTTCGATCCGCTCGACGAAGCCGAACGATTCCAGCCGCTCGACGATGCGCTTGCGCGCGACGAAGCGGTCGACCTTGTGGAATTCCTCGGCGAATTGCGAGGCGCCTTCCGGCAGGTCGCGCAGATAGTCCTCGTTGTCGACGAGATCGAGACAGCCTTCCCTGTCCAGCACGCTGATGCGGCGCAGGCCGTGGCGATTGCCGACCTCGAAGTCGTTGAAGTCGTGCGCCGGCGTCACCTTGACTGCACCCGAGCCCTTCTCCGGATCGGAATACTCGTCGGCGACGATCTGGATCTTGCGGCCGACCAGCGGCAGAATCACGTTCTTGCCGACCAGCTTCAGGTAGCGCTCGTCCTCGGGATGCACGGCAACGCCGGTATCGCCCAGCATGGTCTCGGGGCGCGTGGTGGCGACGACGATGAAGCTCGAGGGATCCTCAGGATTGAACGTCTTGCCCTCGATCGGATAGCGCAGATACCAGAGGTGTCCCTTCACCTCGGTCTGCTGCACCTCGAGATCAGAGATCGCGGTGAGCAGCTTGGTGTCCCAGTTCACCAGCCGCTTGTCCTTGTAGATCAGGCCGTCGCGATGGAGCTCGACGAACACCTTGATGACGGCCTTCGACAGGCCCTCGTCCATGGTGAAGCGTTCGCGCGACCAGTCGCAGGAGGCGCCGAGCCGCTTGAGCTGGTTGATGATGGTGTCGCCGCTCTCGGCCTTCCACTGCCAGACCCGCTCCAGGAATTTCTCGCGGCCCATCTCGCGGCGGCCGGGCTGCTGGCGCTCCATCAGTTGCCGCTCGACCACCATCTGGGTGGCGATGCCGGCATGGTCGGTGCCGGGCTGCCACAGCACGTCGCGGCCGCGCATGCGCTCGAACCGGCACAGGATGTCCTGCAGCGTGTTGTTGAGGGCGTGGCCCATGTGCAGCGAGCCCGTCACGTTCGGCGGCGGGATCACGATGGTAAACGGCACGGCGTCGCGGCGGTCGGGGCGGCCGGCCTTGAAGGCAAGGCTGTCCTCCCACACCACGGACATGCGGGCTTCGATATCGGCGGGCTGGTAATTTTTCTCGATCATGGGGCTGTTAGAAAGCCGCGTGTGCGGGTCAAGTCAACGGGAAGCTCAGCGGCAAAGGCTTTCCAGCCCGGTCCGCAGACCGAATATGCTGCAGGAGCAGGGCTTTATCGGGGCCGCACGACCGTCTCAGCGGCCGCCGCGCGAGACCCGCTCGATTTCGGCCTTCACGATGCGTTCAACGAGGCCCGGCAAATTGTCGTCGAGCCAGGATTTCAGCATCGGACGCAGCATCTCCTTGACCAGATCCTCCAGCGTCCGTGCATTGCTGCTGAGCACCGTATGGGCCAGGGAGTTGAAGGCGGATTCGACCGCCGAGACGGTCGACTGCGCGAGCATCGGCTGCTGCGGCGGCAGCGGCGGAGCATCGAAATCCACCGGCGCGTAGGACGGCGGCGGCGTCGGACGCGGCGGCGGCGATTCGGCGAATTCGAGATCGTCGCGCGGCTCGACCTTGCGGAAGCTCGGCGGCGGCGGAGGCGGTGTCGGATCCATCGCCATCTCGTCGGTCAATTCGAGCACGTCGGGCTCAGGCTCGGGCTCCGGCTCAGGCTCGCGGACCTCCGGCGCGGTTGTGGCCGTATCGAGCCCTGCCAGGAGCGCGTCAATGTCGTCCTGGCTGTTCGGTGACGCCTCCGCCGCAGGCGGTGGGGCCGGTGCCGGCTTTGCGGCCGGAGGTGGCGCAGGTTTTTCAGCGGCAGGTTTGGCAGGGGCAACCTTGGAGGGCGGAATGTCGTTCATCGCCTGCGGCTTGGGTGCGGGCGCAGCAGGAGCTGGCGCGGGCTTTGCGGCCTCCGCCGGCGGCGGCTTGGCCTCATCGTCGGCAATGATGCGCCGGATCGAGGCCAGAATCTCCTCCATCGAGGGTTCTGTGACCTTTGCAGGCTGCGTCATCTCCGACTCCACATCATCAACGCCCTCGCATGCGTTGTTTTACACCAAGCACGACAGGATTGGCCGGTTCCGGATGGGTGGCCCGACATTTTCGTCGCGGCAGCCCGACTTGTCCCCAGATCACGGCTCAACGTGCAGCAGTGCGCCCCTGCCCCCGGCACTCAAGCTTTACGCACACGGCATCACTGCGAGGCGAATCGACCCGCATCGTCTTGGCAAGGCTATGTCAGGGATTTTGATGATTGCAAGCAAAGCGCCGGTCGGCCTCGGCATTCACGAGGCCGACCGGACGAGTACGGGAATCAGCGCCCGTCAGGCGTACGCACGCCGGCCCAGCTGTCGCGGACCTGATGGTAGTGAACGCTGGGATCGTAAACCGTGGTCGCAAGGCCGAGGACCTGCGGCGCGAGACGGCCGACGGCCGAGAGGACGTTATAGGATGCAACAACCCGGTCATGCTGCGCGGTCACCAGCGCGACGCGCGCATTGACCAGCGCCTGCTGCGCGTTGAGCACGTCGAGCGTGGTGCGCTGACCGGCCTTGGCCTCTTCACGCACGCCGTTCAGCGCGATCTCGGACGCCGTCACCTGCGCCTGCGCCGATTGCACCTGCGCCTTGCCGGCCTGCAGCGAACCCCACCACTGCACGACGGTCGCGCGGGTCTGATCCCGCGTGTTTTCGAGGTTGAGACGTTGCTGCGCCAGGTTTTCCTTGGACTGGCGGATCAGCGAATATTCGCTACCGCCCTGATAGATCGGCACCGAGATCTGCGCGAGCGCGGAAGCGCTGAGCGAGCGGTACTGAATCAAAGATTGTTCGTAGGCCTGGGTCACGCCCGCCTGCAGGGTGACCGTGGGCAGCAGAGCGCCCTCGGCAACCTTGACCTGCAAGAAATTGACGTCGATGCCGAACATCGCGGCCGTGACGTTGGGATGCTCGACGAGGCCGAGCTCGACCGCGGCAGCGAGCGTCGCGGGCAGGAAACGGTCCACCGGCGAGCCGGGTGCCAGATTCGTCGGCTCGTTGCCGATGATACGGCGGAAGTTCGCGCGCGTCGTGGTGAGATTTGCTTCCGCGGTCAGGGCCTGCGTCCTGCCTGCCGCCAGCTGTGCTTCCGACTGTGCAACGTCGGTGCGCGTCACTTCGCCGACGTTGAAGCGGTCACGAGTCTGCTTGAGCGTCTGCTCGAGCACCCGCACGTTGCTGCGCTGGACTTCGAGCGTCGCCGAGTCGCGCAGATAATCCATGTAGGTCGTGGCGGCCAGGAGCAATATGCTCTGATCGAGGCTGCGCAGCGCTTCGCGGGAGCCGGAAACCTGACTCTCCGCGGCGCGCGTTCTGTTGGCGGTCTGGTTGCCGTTGTAGAGCGTCTGGGTAGCAGTCAGTCCCACGCTTCGGGGATAGCCCTTACCGTTTATCGGATCGCTATTGGACGCACTTTTGAAGTCCGAGTACTGAATGCCCCCGCTCGCCGTCAGCGCGACCTTGGGGCGATATCCCGACAGCGCCTGCGGCACGTTTTCGTCAGTCGAGCGCACCTGGGCGCGCTGTGCGTTGAGCTGTGGATTGTTTTGATAGGCGCGCACCAGCGCGGACTCGATCGTGTCCGCCAAGGCAGGCGTCGGCCCGGCAAGCGCGAGCAGCAGGACCGAAACCGCAGCTCCGGTGAAGAGCTTCACCCCATGCATCCCAAAAATTCCGTTCATTCTAACGCCCGGCTCGTGCCCGCGAGCTGGGTTACCGTCTACGAGTGGAGTCGTTGCCCCGCCGCAACATAAGACGCGGTCAAGCGCGACGGAACTACCTGAAGGTAGTTCTTGGTGGAAACTCTTCACGTGCAGCATCCCGGCCACACTTCTGATTCAGAACGGGATTTTATCGCGTTTTGGGCCGTCAGAAGACGAAGGCGGCCGCCCGTTCCAGCCCGGGAAGGACCGGAGCGGCAGCGTCGAACAGGGCCCGATGGCCGAATTCACCATGGGTATGGGTCACGATTATGGCACGCGGCGGCCTGGATTCGGCGGACACCCCCACCAGACGCCCGCCCTCCTTCAGCTGCCCGAGCAGCGCTTCCGGCACGACCTCAGTCGCGCCATTGAGGATGATCACGTCATAGGGAGCGGCGGAAGGATCCCCTTCGGCGCAGGCCGCGGCCTTGCAGGTGACATTGGCAAGGTTCAGGGCAGCCAGGGCGGCCTTGGCGTTCGCGGCCAAAGCCGGATCGCACTCGGTGGCGGTAACCTGCTGCGCGAGCTTGGCGACCAGCGCCGCGAGGTAGCCCGTGGCGCAGCCGACCACCAGCACGTTGTCGCCCTCGCCGATTTCGGCGGCCTGGAGCAGCTTGCCGGTCAGCTGCGGCTTGATCAGGAACCGCTTGGCGGCGCCTTCGCTCACGTCGAGGTCGAGATCGAGGTAGGCCAACGCCTGCCGGTCGGCCGGCACGAAGGCCTCGCGCGGAACCGTGAGCATGGCATCGAGAACACGACGGTCGGTGACGTCACTGGTGCGCACCTGGCCATCGACCATTTTGAGGCGCGCGGTCGAGAAACCGGACATTTGCGGACCCTGCAAGGCGGACGATGCCGCGGACGAAATTCGCGGCATCTTTGGAGCATGCACGGCCAAAACGCAACACGGCCGTTAGCCTGCGGGGCTAGGGCTTCCGCATGTTACCGCATCAGGGTCGGGACGGATTATTCGATGGCCACCGCGAGGCGACCGATCAGAGCGGCGACCTCGTCCAGCCGTGCCGAATCGGGCGTCTCGACCGCACGCGCCAGACAGGCGAGGCATTCGTCGTCGCTGAGCTCGGGAATGTCGGCCGGCAGAATCGAGGGGGCCATATGGTCGACCTGGATGTCTGGCATGGGAATCAGCTCCGTTAAGATCCGGCTATCGCGAAGCTCGATTTCAATTGAGTCGATTTGGCGCCGTCCGCATGGCGCGACGGGGCCAACCCACAACACATCTGCTTGAATGCGATTCCCAGATGGAATCGCGACAGCGCGGTTCAGAGGGCACGGCAACGAAATCGCGCATCGCGCGAGAATGCGCCCGTAATCCGTTGAATTTGCGGAAGGATTTGGCTCCCCGGGCTGGATTCGAACCAGCGACCATCCGATTAACAGTCGGATGCTCTACCGCTGAGCTACCGAGGAAAAGGCGAACCAGTCGTTCGCGCGCGGCTGCGTATAACAAAGCCGCTTGCGCTTGCAAAGGACGAATTCGTCATCATGCGCAATGCGCCGGAGGAAGGCTGGGATGCCCCCTCCTCCGGGCCGTGTCGGCCAAAGGCTACTCGGCAAGGAACGAAGTGGTCTTGGTGCCGGGATCGTAGCGCAGCCGAAGCGCGGTCATCTTGCAGAGGTTGACGTTCTTCCAGAGCACGGCCTCGTCGTAGCTCTGCCAGTCGACGCGGATGTTCCAGACGCAGCCGTCGTCGTCCTCGTCGAACTCGACATAAGTGCTGGCCTGGTTCTGCAAGACCTTGTCGAGTTCGTTGTCCCATTCGTCCAGGCCATCATCCGGCGCGTTGAAGCCCAGGAATTTGATGGCATAGCCGGTCTCGTTGACGACGGTGACGTTGCGGGCATCGGCCGCGAACGACGGCATGGCGGCGATCGAAAGGCCGATCGCGATCAGTCCAGACAGAAAATATTTCATATGAAATTCCCCGATCGAAACAGGCTTCAGCGCCTGGCGTCGATCGGCGCAGGCGCCGCGGCAACCAATGGTGTTGCCTTGGAAGATTCGTCCGAAGTGCGATCGAAAGGTTCAAGACGATCGATCGCACTCCGGGACGTAGCGCGACGCGAGACGCGCTCAGCCTGTTTATCGATTCGAATTCTCCGCAGCAATGAACGGGCATTCATAGATCGGCGTTGTTGGTCTTCTCCGGCGCCGGCGCCAGCACGGCGGCCCCGTTGCTCTTCCCCGTCACGGCGCCGACCAGCGCCGTCACCGGATCGTCGCCGGGCGCAAAGCCGCTCTGGCGCAGGATCTCGTCGATCATCGGACGCAGCGCATGCACCTTGAGGAGCTCGCCGGCGAGTCCCTCGCCGAAGCCGACATTGCCTCCGCCGGCGCCGCTGCCGCCAAACGCGCCGCCGGTGTGCAGGATACGGACGTCCTTGAGGTTGGCGATCGGCTTGACCATCTCGGCCAGCGCCGCCGGCATCGTCTCGATCCGCTTCTTGGCGATCTCGAAGTCGATGACGTTGCTGCCGAGCTTGTTCTGCGCCTCGTTCTTCATGGTGATGACGGCAGCTTCCGCCTCACCGATGTTGCGCACGCCCACGGCCTTGATCTTGTTGGACTCGGCTTCGGCCGTGGCCAGCGTCTTGACGGCCTCGGCGCGATCGAGCGAGGCCTTCTTCTCGGCTTCGGCTGCGACGATCAGCTCGGTTGATTTGCGCTCGGCCTCGGTCCGCGCGGCCAGCACCTGGGTGAGACGGGCACGATCGGCGACCTCGACCGCGCGTGCGGTCACGACCTTTTCCTCCGCGGAGACCGCGATCGCTTCGGCGGTCTTGGCCTCGGCAACGGCCTCTGAGGTCTGCTTGCTCTTGGAGGCGATCTGGATCTCGTTCTCTTGGGTCGCGATCTGGATCTCGCGCTGGGCGTCGGTCTTGCGCTTGTTGATCGCCAGATCGGACTCGATCACCGCGGTTTCCTTGACCTGCTTGGCGCCCGCCTCCTTCTCGGCGACCGCCCTGTCGGTGTCGATGCGGGCATTCTCCTCGGTGAGGCGCGCGGTCTGCGTCGCGGTTGCGACCTCGGCGCGGGTGCTCGCGGTCTTGTTGGCGATGTCGCGCTCCTGCGACAGCTCGGCCTCCTTCTTGGTCCGCTCGATGCCGAGGGTCTGCTGCCGCGCCTCGAGGTCCTTCTGGGCGATCGCCACCTCGTTGTCGCGCACGATGGCGTTACGGTCACGCCGGCGCGTCTCGGTGACGGTCTTGAGCTGGGTGAGACCTTCGGCGTCGAAGAAGTTTTCCGGGTTGAAGAACTTGACGTCGGTCTGGTCGAGCTTCGTGAGCGACACGGATTCAAGCTCGAGGCCGTTGGATTTGACGTCGGACTCGACTGTCGCCTGCACATGCTTGACGAAGTCCGAGCGCTTCTCCTGGAGCTCGAGGATGCTCATGGTCGCCGCCACCGAGCGCAGGCCGTCGACGAATTTCGCCTCGACCTGGTTGCGCAGGGCTTCGGCGTCATTGGTCAGTGCCCCCAGCGTCTGGCTCGCAAGCGCGATACTCTCGTCGTCGGGGCGAACGCGCACGTAGAATTCGGCGACGATGTCGACGCGCAGCCGGTCCCTGGTGATGAGGGATTCCCGCTCCTTGCGTTCCACCGTGAGCCGCAGCGTCTTCAGATTGACGCTGGCATAGGAGTGGAAGATCGGCAGGATCATGGCGCCGCCGTCGAGCACGACCTTCTTGCCGCCGAGGCCGGTGCGCACGAAGGCCTCGTCGCGGGTGGCGCGCTTGTAGAGGATGGTGAAGACGATCCCCAGGACGACGATCAGCGCGACGCCGATCATGGCCGGGACTGCAATGTCGAACATGATGTTCTCCGATAATGACTTGCTAGCTGTTTAGAGTGGGCTTGGAAGGTTTGAGTTCATCGTCGGCCTTGACCGCCACGAAGCGGGTGCCGTCGCGGTCGACCAGCAGGACCATGGTTCCCTGTGGCAGGGGCGATGACGCCGGCGCCGCAACCGCCCAGACGAAATGGCGGTTGCCGTGGACGTCGGCGACGCTGACGCGGCCGGGCGGCCCCTGGTCGAGCGGACCGATGACGACCTCACCGATGCGACCGACGAGATCCCCTAAGCCGACGGCATAGCTTTCATCCTTGGGAATGACCCGCGCGATCGCCCTGCTGGCGGTGCGGACCACCGGAACCGAGACCACGACGGCCCCGACCGAGGCGACTGTTGCCGGCAAGGGCCCCGCAACCATTCGCGCGATGTCCTGGATCAGGAAGCCGGTGATGGAGAAGGCGCCGAGCAGCAGCAGCAGGAAGATCAGAAGCGGCACGCCGCCGACATTGATCCAGGAAATGGCGTTGATCACGCCATTGTCGCTGGGGTGACCGAAATCGATGTTGGTGCCGAGCATTTCGCTCAAGGAAGCCCCGACCAGCATCGAGACCACTTCGATCGAGCCGACGATGAGGATCATGGCCGCCGCGATCGCGAACGGCCTGACCTCCGGCGACATGACGTGTTCGAGCAGAGCGCTCATGACACGGCACTCAGGAGCGCGACTTCAACCGCGCGAGCCTCGCCGCAATTTCCTTGTCGCGATGCAGCGCGCTGAGCTCGTCGATGTCGCTCGAATAGGGAATGCCCGGCGGCACGCCGGTGGCGCGTGCCACCGCCCTGCCCGCCCGCAGCGCCTTCGCCGCAGCAGAGCCACCGCCCTGTTTTCGGGATGACGTCGAGGCCTGATGGCTTGCCGCCGCCTCGCTCCTTTCGAGATCGGCGCGGCGCTGCTCGGCATCCTGAAGCGCGGAAAGCACCGCGCGCAGCGAGGTGATGCATTGCTCGATCTTCTCGTTGTTCTCGTCGATGGCGCGGGAGAGCACATCGAACTGCGCCTCCAGATCCATCTGCCGCGCGATGCCGGCGCGGGCGAGATCGTCGCGGCTGTCAGCGATCGCGCCCTCGATCTTGGGGGCGAGATCGGCCATCTCGCGTTCGATCTCGGTGCGGCGCGCATTGAGGCGATATTCCTCGGCACGCGCAGCGGCGAGCGCGTCGCGCGCTTCGCTCTCGGCGCGCTCGATCTCGCGGATGGCCTGGCCGACCACTTTCAGCTTGTTCTTGCCTTCCGCCTGCTCGATCGCGTCATAGGCGATCCCGGCGATCAAGCGCCCGACCCGGGACAGGAAGTTTTCGGGAGCGGCAGCGATGGTATCCATGGCGTTCTCCTCCTCTGGCAGATTGTTCGGCGTGACGCCGTAGTGAACTTCAAAGCCGTCGTCGGTGCGGATGAGGCGCGCGGGCGCACTCTGCCCCCAGCCCTCGGCATAGCCGGCATAGTCGAAGGGCACGCTGAAGCGTCCCTCGACGGTCGCGATCGAAATGGTGGCCGGGCCCTTGATCTTGGCGAGCTTGTCGTCGAGCGGCAGACGGCGGCCCTGTGCCGCGCGATACTCGGCGCGGTCACGCAGGCCCAGCGTCACCAGGCGCGAAGGCAGCGCGGTCTGTTTGCGGATCGGGTCATAGGCGTGGGCATGCAGCAGGACGACATTGGAGCCCACATTGTGGCTCCGCGCGACCTCATCGAGGATCTCCATCATACGGTCATAAGCCCTAAACGTCGCCTCCAGCGCGGCCTTGGCGGCCGGATCAGGGGCAAGCCTGTAACGCAGCGCTGACGGCGCGTTTCGGGGCGACTGGCTCATGGAAAGCACTAAAGCACCATTTTGGTACTTTAGGAAGAGGAGACGTAATCACGTTTCCCTGACCCCTCATGCATTAGTCGTTGTGCCCGGCACGCGCGTTCAAGCCGGGCGTTCACCCCTAGATCACACCCGATCAAGACTTCTTGCACGCGCGGGTTGCAATTTGAGACGAAATGCTGGGAGCGTTCGGCAAGCCCAGTCACCCACTTGCTCAGCCTTGGTGTCCCGGACGCGCAGCAGCGTTCGCACGCTGCTGCGCAGAGCCCGGGAGTCGCTGCGCTCACCCGGGCTACAGGAGCACCCGTCGATCCACAGCCTGTCCGCAGCATATCCACAGGACGGGTATCGCGAATTCGTCAGCCGACGCGAGCCACTTGCTGCGCACAAATCCACAGGTCCTCAGCCGCCGGCCTGATCGAACACGCTGCGGCAAGCTTCGCTCAGGCTCGACCGGTTGCGCCGCAGGCACGCCGTGATGGCGCGGACGTTGGGGATTTCGCCGGCGCAGAGCCGATAGACATCGGGCGTGCAGGCCCGGCGCTGTTCGGCCGTCCCCTGTGCGTGGGCGGCGGAAGCAAACAGCGTCAGGAACAGCCCGACCGTGGAGGCGCGGCGCGCCCGGCTCTTCACACCCGCAAACCGCAAGAACCTCGCCTTCATGACCAGTCTCCCGTTCGCCCTGCCCGCTCCGGCCTGCATTGAGCCCGGATGCGAAGGCGTAGGAGAAATAAACCGCCGAGGATGTGATCTCTTTCACATTGCCGGCGCAGCCGAGGAACCTAGAGTTTCCGAGGGGATTTTTTACAAACCGCTAACCAATCGGGACCCCATCGCCGGATCGTTAAAATGCGAACGATCCGCTCAACCGGGTAACAAACCGGCTTTGCGACATTGCGCCGTCCGCGTTCTGCGAGGGTGCGATGAGAAGCGAAGCCGAATTCAACTTGTTGCTGGATGCCGTCCGGGACGCCATGGTCATTGAAGACTTTGCTCCCGCGCCGGAGGAGGAATTCGTGCCCCGCTCGTGGAGTTTTCACGCGACGCCCAAAGCCGCCAATGACAATGAGGGCGCCTGGCCCCTGCTGCCGTTCCCCGACGGCTGGTACGCGGCCTGCTGAAGCTGCTTTCATCGTGAGCCGTAGCGCCCGCCTCGCGGGCGCTTCGCCGTACGAGAAGCCCTGCTGCGCCGATCAGGTCTTGATGCGATCCTCGCCATCCTGCGGCACCCGGTCGGGTGCGGCCGATGGAAAGATGCTGTCATAGATCGCGCGAGCCTCGCGAATGAGGCGGGCCCGCTCCAGCTCGGATTTCGGGACAAATCGGACGATGTCGCCCACGGGTGCTCCAGCGCTCGTTGATGTCGGTCGCATCACTTCGCCGATGCGAAGTCTATGCCAACGGGCGTGAATCGGGGGTTCCAGCGAGCTCCGGACAAACCCGGTGATCGATCCGCCTCTCACGTCGGCAGAACGTTGCGCGCAGCATCAGCGGAGCCGGCGGCGAAATCGAATTATGCTGGGAGATCAGAGGGATATGATGGAGGCCACGACCAGAATTGAACTGGTGTACACGGTTTTGCAGACCGTTGCGTAACCACTCCGCCACGTGGCCCCGTAAGGCCGGAGCAATATAGGGGATGAAGGGTTTAGGCAACCGCCTTCGTCCGATTTTGGCTGGAGGCCGCCCCGTCAGGGGGACCTTCGAACCGCTACGCCTTCTTCCCGCCGGACCCCGCCAGATATTGCGCGAGAATCGTATCGGTTGCGCCGGCCGCGATGATCTTCCCCTGCTCCAGCAGGATCGCCCGGTTGCAGGTGCTCTGGATCAGCTCGATGTCATGCGAGGCGAGCACCAGGATGCCGGCGCGGGCGACGATCTCATCCAATCGCTGCCGCGCCTTCTTGCGGAATTGCTGGTCGCCAACGCCGATCCATTCGTCGAGCAGCACGATCTCGCCCTCGACCGCGGTTGCGACCGCAAAGATCAGGCGCAGCATCATGCCGCTGGAATAGGTGCGCAGCGGCAGGTCGAGCCGGTCTCCGAGCTCGGTGAACTCTGCAATCTCCGCCCGCCGCGCGTCGATCTCGGCCCGCCGCGCGCCGATCACGAGCCCGCGCCGCATGATGTTCTCGTAACCGGTCGCTTCCTCGTCGAAGCCGGCCTGCAAATCGAACAGCGACAGGCAGCGTCCGCGTACGTCGATGCTGCCCGCCGTCGGATGATAGATGCCGGCGAGAACCCGCAGCAGCGTGGTCTTGCCGGCACCATTGGCGCCGATGATGGCGAGGCGGTCGCCGGCGCGGATATCGAGGCTGACCTCGTTCAACGCCGTGATGAGGTGCGAGACCGCCGCCTTCCGGCGCAGCGTCACGGCGCCGACGAACCGGCTGCGCAGCGAGCGGTCGCGAAACGACAGCACCGGAAATGTGACCGAGACGTCGCGTAGCACGATGTGGGCCGTCCTGGTCATGCGCGCATCACAGCCAATACGCCACGCGATGGCGGTATTTTGCGTAGCAGCCGAGGCCGATGACGGCCACGATGATCGCATAGAGGGCCCCTAGCAGCCATTGCTTCGCATCGGTCGGCTGCGACAAGAGCGGCCGGCGCACCAGATCGAGCAGCGTGGCGAACGGATTGACCAGCGTCAGCCAGTGAAACGCGGTGCCGCGCGCGCTGTCCTCGGTCCAGATGATCGGCGTGAGAAAGAAGACGAATTGCAGGCCGCTGACGATCGCCGAACCAATGTCGCGAAAACGCGCGCAGAGCATGCCGAGTGCGACCGAGCCGCCGAGCAGCGCGAGGAACAGGATCGCAAAGCCGGGCAGCGCGAGCAGCATGCTCCAGTGCAGCGGCCAGGGCATCACGACGTAGAGCAGCACGACGATCACCAAATGATGCGCGAAGATGAGGACGTTGCGCGCGATCATCTGGAGGACGTGAACGATCAGCGGGGCCGGCACGGCCTTGATAAGATGGCCGGACGCCACGAAGATGTTGGAGCCCTCCTGGAGCGTCGTTGCGATCAGGGTCCAGACGATCAGGCCGACCGCGAAGGACGGCAGGAAGGTGGCGATGTCCTGCTTGAACAGGGCCGCATAGACCGTGCCGACGCTTGCGATCGTCGCGGCCAGCGTCAGCGTGATCCAGAGCGGGCCGATCACGGTCCTGCGGTAGCGCAGCGAAATGTCCATCAGCGCGAGCGTGCCCCAACGATCGGGCCGCGCCGCCTGTGCCAGAATTTCCTTCGCTGCGAGCTGAATTCGACTGCCCCTCAGGTTCTCGCTCTCCGATGCCGCAACAGGGGAGCAGATCGCGACCGGTTTCGGCCGATCGTCTCTAGACGCCCGGCCCACGCGGTGCAATCGACCGTACAGATGATGTGGGCCGAAGTCAGGCTCGTTTGCGCCGCCGAAAGTCGCGCCGGCCCTTCGGGGCAGGTTTGGGCGCCAGTTCCGGCATCTCGGCCTGGACCTCGCGGTAGCGTATTAACAGGCGTTCAAAGCTCGCATTCAGCGTCTCGGCGATGTCAGGACGCCGCTCGAGCCCGGCGAGAATCGTCGCCGCGGCCTCGATGGTGGAGAGCCCGTCCTTGCGCGGCTCCTTGCGCAGACGGCCATAGCGCGAGGGGTGCGCCGGGTTGAGGATGACGCGCTGGCATTTCAGCATCCAGGGATTGCGCCACCACAGCGCCTTGGCCTGGCTCCAGGTGCCGTCAAGCAGCACGACGCCTTCGAGCTTGCCGAGGATCCCGCGCTGGTTCTCCGCGACCTCGCCCTTGCGGTTGAGCGCGACGATCTCGCCTTCCGCTTCGAGATCGGCGGCGCGGGCCGAGCCGAGATAGAGCACGGCCCAACGCGCGGCATTCTCCACCGGCTGTCCCAGCGCCTTGGACAGGCTCGGCCAGGACAGGCCGACCCGCACCGTGGCATCGGCAAAATGCCCGGCAAGCAGGCGCGCGGTGCCGAGCGCCCTGTCCTGCTCCTGCGGATGCTGCAGGATCAGGAGGGACAGTCGATTTTCAATCGGCGTGACGCTGTCGCAGATGCACAGCGGCATCGGCTTCTGGCAATGCGGGCACTCGGGGATCGGATCGGCCGGCGCGGCGGCCGTATCTGGCGGGTTCGACATGGGCGCCGCTATACGCTTGATGCGGCGCTTCAACAACCTATTCCGCCGGAGCAGGCACCGGACGCGGCTCCGACCGCCGCCGCAGGCGGTCGATCAAGAGGTAGATCACGGGCGTGGTGTAGAGCGTCAGGATCTGCGAGACGAACAGGCCGCCGATGATGGTGATGCCGAGCGGACGGCGCAGCTCCGTGCCGGGGCCGGTCGCCACCACGAGCGGAATGCCGGCGAACAGTGCCGCCATGGTCGTCATCAGGATCGGGCGGAAGCGCGCCTGGCAGGCCTCAAAGATCGCCTCCGCCGAGGACAGGCCGCGCTGGCGTTCGGCGTCGAGCGCGAAATCCACCATCATGATGCCGTTCTTCTTGACGATGCCGATCAAGAGGATGATGCCGACGAAGGCGATCACCGTCAGCGGCGTGTTGGTGAGCTGCAGGGCGAGCAGCGCGCCTAACCCCGCCGAGGGCAGCGTCGAGATGATAGTGAGCGGATGGGCGAGGCTCTCATAGAGCACCCCGAGCACGATATACATCGCCACCAGCGCGCCGAGGATCAGGAGCGGCTGGCGGCTGCTGGTCTTGGCGAAGTCGCCGGCATTGCCGTCGAAGCTGCCGCGGATGCCTTCGGGCATGTGCAGTTCCTCCACCGCCCGCTGGATGTTCTGGGTCGCTGCCTGAAGCTGCACGTCCGGCAGCAGGTTGAACGACACCGTCGTCGAGGGAAACGACTGCGAGTGATAAACCGCGAGCGCGGCCAACCCACGCGTCGCATGCACCACGGCCGACAGCGGCACCTGCGCGTCGCCGGCGCCGGCAACGTAGATGCGCTCGAGGTTGGAGGGATCGACCTGGAACTTCGGATCGATCTCCAGCACGGTCATGTACTGGTTGCGCTGGGTGTAGATGATCGAGATCTGCCGCTGCGAGAAGGCGTTGTTCAGGGCATTGTCGATGTCCTGAACCCTGACGCCGAGTGCCGAGGCCTTCTGACGATCGATGTTCAGGGTCAGCTGAAGCCCGCCGGGATCGCGGTCGCTGGAGATGTCGGTGATGCCCTCGACGCTCTCCATGCGCTTGGCCACGATCGGCGCCCATTTCTGCAGCAGACCGAGGTCGGTGCTGGTCAGCGTGTACTGGAAGTCGGAATCACTCTGCCGCCCGCCGGCACGGACGTCCTGGGCGGCGAACATGAAGAGGCGGATGCCGGGCACGGGGTACAGCGCGCGCCGGAGACGGTCGATCACGACCTGCGTCGAGACGTGGTCGCGCTCCTCCGGCGGCTTCAGGCTGATGTACATGATGCCGCGGTTCGAGGTCGCTCCCCCCGGCCCGCCTCCGGCGCCGACGGTCGAGCCGATGCCGGCCACGGCCGGATCCTGCATCACGATGTCGGCGAGCCGCTGCTGGAGGCCGAGCATCGATTGGAACGAGATGTCGGCCGAGGCGCGCGTCGCTCCGATCACGAAGCCGGAATCGTCGGTCGGGAAATAGCCCTTGGGGACCTTGATGTAGAGCGTCACGGTGAGGCCGATGGTGGCGAAGAACACCAGCAGCGTCGCCAGCGGATAGTCCAGTACGGTGCGCAAGGTCCGGGCGTAGAAGGCGACGATGCGCGACAGTGAGCCCTCGATCACCCGATCGAACAGCGTCGCCGTGCCGGACGTGGCCTGCCGGATGTAATGGGCGCAGATCATCGGCGTGACCGTGAGCGACA
Source organism: Bradyrhizobium sp. AC87j1 (assembly GCF_002936975.1). NCBI lineage: Bacteria > Pseudomonadati > Pseudomonadota > Alphaproteobacteria > Hyphomicrobiales > Nitrobacteraceae > Bradyrhizobium > Bradyrhizobium sp. AC87j1. Next base: position 31,754 of record NZ_PTFE01000041.1, on the reverse strand, counting down.
CCAGCGTCGAGACCAGGATGGCGAAGGTCAGCGTCAACGAGAATTCGCGCAGCAGGCGGCCGACGATGCCGTCCATGAAGATCAGCGGCGTGAACGCCGCGATCAGCGACAGGCTGATCGAGACCACGGTGAAGCCGATCTGCTTCGCGCCCTCCTGCGCCGCCCGGAACGGCCGCATGCCGTGCTCGAGATTGCGGTACATGTTCTCGATCATGACGATGGCGTCGTCGACCACGAAGCCGACGGAGATCGCGAGCGCCATCAGCGACAGATTGTCGATCGAGAAGCCCGCGACCCACATGCCGGCGCAGGTGCCGGCCAGCGCCAGCGGCACCGAGATGCCGGCCGCGATGGTCGGCGTCAGCCTGCGCAGGAACACGAACACCACGACCATCACCAGGACCGCGGTGGCCAGCAACGTCCATTGCATGTCGAGCACGCTGGCGCGGATCGTGCCGGTGCGGTCGACCAGAGTCGAAATCTCCACACCGGCCGGAATCCACTGCTTCAGCTGGGGGACCAGCGCCTTCACCCTGTCGACGGTATCGATGACGTTGGCATCGCCCTGCTTGGTGATCTGGATCAGCACCGCCGGCTGCTTGTTGAACCAGGCGATCGAGCGGGCGTTGCGGACGGAATCCTCGATATCGGCGACGTCGGACAGCCGCACGAAATTGCCGTTGGCGCTCTTGATGACGATGTCGCGGAACTCTTTCGCCGTGCGCATCTGCTTGTTGAGCGCCAGCGTCTCGCTCTGGCGCTCGCCGTTGAAGATTCCGACGGGGCCGAGCGGGTTGGCGTTGACGATCGCGGTCCTGACGTCGTCGGTGGCGATGCCGGCGTTCGACAGCGCGACGGGGTTGAGCTGGACCCGCACGGCCGGCTGGTCGGCGCCTGACACCGTGACGTCGCCGACTCCCGGCACCTGCGAGATGCGCTGCGCCAGCACCGTGTCGGCGACGTCGTAAATCGCGCTGGCCGACAGCGTCTTCGAGGTCAGCGCCAGCACGAAGACGGGCGCGCCGGCGGTGTTAGCCTTGCGGAAGCGCGGCAGTGTCGGCAGGTCGCTCGGCAAGTCGACCATCGCGGCGTTGATCGCCGCCTGCACGTCGCGCGCGGCCTTGTCGATGTTGCGGCCGATGTCGAACTGGAGCTGGATGCTGGTGTTGCCGAGCGTCGAGGTCGAGGTGATCTGGTTGATTCCGGATATCTCGCCGAGCCGCCGCTCCAACGGCGAGGCCACGGTTGCCGCCATCACCGACGGGTCGGCGCCGGGCCGGCTGGCCGAGACGAAGATGGCGGGGAAGTCGACGTTCGGGACCGAGGCGACGGGAAGGAAATCGTAGGCGACCACACCCAGCAGGAACAACCCGATCGACAGCAGCGTGGTGGCAACCGGGCGGCGGATGAAGGGCTCCGAGATCGATGCCATCACTGCATCCCCTCGGTTGCGCCGGCGACCGGCGGGCCGCCTGATTCAGCCGGCGGCAGCGCCTGCTCGAGGCGGCGGTTGATGCGGTCGAGCGCGAGGTAGATCACGGGCGTGGTGTAGAGCGTCAGCAGCTGGCTGAGCAGCAGGCCGCCGATGATGGAGATGCCGAGCGGAAAGCGCAGCTCGGCGCCGGTCCCGCTCTCGATCGCCAGTGGCAAGGCGCCGAACAGCGCCGCCAGCGTCGTCATCATGATGGGACGGAAGCGCAAGAGACACGCCTGCACGATCGCCTCGTTGGGCGACATGCCCTGCCCGCGCTCGGCCTCGAGCGCGAAGTCGATCATCATGATCGCATTCTTCTTGACGATGCCCATCAACAGGATGATGCCGATCAGACCGATCACCGAGAGGTCCTGCCCGCACAACACCAGCGCCAGGATCGCGCCGACGCCGGCCGAAGGCAGCGTCGACAGGATCGTGATCGGGTGGATGTAGCTCTCATAGAGCACGCCGAGCACGATGTAGATCGTGATCACGGCCGCGAGCAGCAGCCAGGGTTGTCCCGCCAGCGCCTTGGCGAACTCGGCGGCATCGCCGGCATAGACGCCGACGATGCTGTTGGGCATTTCGATCCGGGTCTCGATCGCCTTTACGGCGTCGACGGCATCGCCGAGCGCAGCACCCGGCGCGAGATTGAAGCTGAGCGACACGGACGGGAATTGCGCTTGGTGCGAGATCGCGAGCGGCGCCGTGGTGCGCTTCAGCGTCGCCACGGCCGACAGCGGCACCTGGGCGTTGGGCGCGCCGACGGTGGAACTCGCAGCGCCCGGCAGATAGAGTTTTGAAAGGATCGAGGGATCGCGCTGGTACATCGGCAGCGCCTCCAGCACCACGCGGTACTGGTTGGCCTGGCCGTAGATGGTCGAGATCTGGCGCTGCGCGAAGGCGTCGTTGAGCGTATCGGTGATGCCTTGCAGGCTGACGCCGAGCTGGCCCGCGCGGGTGCGATCGACGTCGAGTTGCGCCCGCAGGCCGCCTTCCTGCGCCTCCGAGGAGACGTCGCGGAACAGGGGATCGCGCCGCATCTCCGTAACCAGCTTGCGCGCCCATTCCGACACCAGCGCCGCATCGGTGCCGGTCAGCGTGTATTGATATTGCGAGCGGCTCGACTGGGTCGAGATCTGCACGTCCTGCACCGGCTGGAAATAGACGGTCATGCCGGGAATGCCCGCCACCCGCTCCTTCAGCCGGGTCACGACCACGCTAACATCGTCGCGCCGCTCGCCGCGCGGCTTCAAGGTCATGACGAGCCGGCCGACATTGGTGGTCGGGTTGACCGAGCCGGCGCCGATCACCGAGACCACGCCGACCACGTCAGGGTCCGCCTTGATGGCGTCGGCGACCTCGCCCTGCCGCTTCTGCATCTCCGCGAACGACACGTCCGGCCCGGCCTCCGTCACCGCCGTGATCGAGGCGGTGTCCTGCAGCGGCAGGAAGCCTTTCGGCGCAACGACGTAGAGGACGAGGGTCGCAATTAGCGTGGCGAAGGTCACGACCAGCGTGGCGCGCTGGCGCTCCAGCACCCACAACAGCGTCCGATGATAGGCCTCGACAGTGCGGTCGATGAAGCGGCTGATGGCGGCCAGCCCCGGCACGGCCAGCTCTTCATGGGCGTGCTTGAGCAGGCGTGAGCACATCATCGGCGTCAGCGTCAGCGAGACCACGGCCGAGGTCACCACCGCGATCGTCAAGGTCAGCGCGAACTCGCGGAACATGCGCCCGACGAGGCCGGACATGAACAGCAGCGGGATGAACACCGCGATCAGCGACACCGTCAGCGAGATCACGGTGAAGCCGATCTCGCTGGCGCCCTTCAGCGAGGCCTCCATCGGCCCGTCGCCGTTCTCCATGTGGCGCACGATATTCTCGATCATGACGATGGCGTCGTCGACGACGAAGCCGGTGCCGATCGTCAGTGCCATCAGCGACAGATTGTCGAGGCTGAAGCCGGCGAAATACATGATGCCGAAGCTGGTGATCAGCGACAGCGGCAGCGCCACGCCGGCGATCAGGGTTGCCCGCAGCGAGCGCAGGAACAGCAGCACCACCAGCGTTACCAGCACGACGCTGAGGACCAGCGTGAACTGTACGTCGTGGACCGAGGCGCGGATGGTCACGGTGCGGTCGGAGACGATGGTGAGGTTCACGCCGGCCGGGATCGCGCGCTGCACTTTGGGGATTTCGGCGCGGATCTGGCTGACGACGTCGATGACGTTGGCACCGGGCTGGCGCTGGATATCGATGATGACGGCGGGCGTGCCCTGGTACCAGCCGCCGGTGCGGTCGTTCTCCAGGCCATCGACGATCTGCGCGACGTCGGCGATGGTGACCGGCGAGCCGTTGCGGTAGGCGATGATGACGGGCTTGTAGGCGTCGGCGGCGGCGATCTGGTCGTTGGCCGCGATGATGTAGGATTGCTGCGCGCCATCGAGCGAGCCTTTCGGCCCGGAGACGTTGGCATTGGCGATTGCGGTGCGCAGATCTTCCATGGCGATGCCGTAGGCGGCAAGCCGCGCCAGATCGGCCTGGATGCGCACGGCCGGTTTCAGCCCGCCGAGCACCGAAACGCGCCCGACGCCGGAAATCTGGCTCAGCCGCTGCGCCAGAAGCGTGTCGGCAATGTCGCTCATCGCCCGCAGCGAGATGGTGTCGGAGCGCAGCGCCAGCGTCATCACCGGCGCGTCCGCCGGGTTCACCTTGGCGTAGGTCGGCGGATACGGCAGCGTCTTGGGGAGCACGCCCGCCGCTGCGTTGATCGCGGCCTGCACGTCCTGGGTCGCCCCGTCGATGTCGCGGTTGAGATCGAACTGCAGCGAGATCTGGCTGACGCCGAACGAACTCGTCGAGTTCATCGCCGACAGCGACGGGATCTGGCCGAGCTGCCGCTCCAAGGGTGCCGTGATCAGCGAGGCGATCACGTCGGGGCTCGCGCCTGGAAGCTGCGTCGTCACCTGCACGGTCGGGAAATCGACCTGCGGCAGCGCCGAGACCGGCAGTGCGAAATAGCCCAGCAGCCCGCCGATCAGCAGCGCGATGCCGAGCAGCGAGGTCGCGATGGGACGGCGGATGAAGGGTTCGGAGACACCCATGGGATCTGCCTGCCGCTTCAAGCGGCTGTTGTCGGGATCATGGCTGCTTGGCTCCACTTCCCGATGCGCCCGGCCCCGGTGCCGGCCCGGTCTGTCCCTTCTGGTCGCCCTCGCTGCTGCTCCGCTTGGCGCGGAACTCACCGCCCTTACCCTGTCCGTCCTTCTGGTGCTCCTTCTGCCCTTCCTTGGCACCATCCTTCTTCTGGGCGTCAGGCCCCCGCGAGCGCTTGCGCGGGGCGAGATCGGCCGACGGCGTCTGGTCGTCGCGGCCGATGGTCACCTTGGAGCCGTCAGACAGATTGGCAAAGCCCGTAGTGACGACCCTGTCGGTCGCCGACAGGCCGCTGGCGATCACGGCGTCATGCTCGTTCTGCTGGGTCACCGTCACGGGCTTGGCCGAGACCACGTTGTCCTCGCCGATGACATAGCTGAATGTCCCGATCGGGCCGCGTTGCACGGCCGAGGTCGGCACCACCAGCGCCTGCGTCAGCGTCTCGACCTTGAGACGGACATTGACGAACTGACCCGGCCAGAGCTGGTAATTGGCGTTGGGAAACTCCGCCTTGAGCTTGAGCGTGCCGGTGGTCTGGTCGACCTGGTTGTCGATGCCAGTGAGTTTGCCGGTATCGATCACGGTGACGCCGTCATTGCCGAACACGTCCACCGCGAGCGTGCCCTTGGTGGCCGCGGCGTTGACGCGCATGATCTGTTGCTGCGGCAGGCTGAACCACACCGCAATCGGCTGCAATTGCGTGATCACCACGAGGCCCGTGGTATCGGCGGCGTGGATGATGTTGCCCTGATCGACCTGGCGCAGGCCGGCTCGCCCCGAGAGCGGCGCCACGATCTTGGTGTAGCTCAGCGTCGCCGCCGCGTTATCGATCGCGGCCTGGTCGGCCTTGACCAGCGCCTCGGTCTGCGCGACCAGCGCGCGCTGGGTGTCGGCCTGCTGCTTGGAGCCGGCGTTGGAAGCAGCGAGCTGCTCGTACCGTGTCAGGTCGATGCGCTGGTTGGCGAGCTGGGCCTGATCCTGCGCCTTCTTGGCGACCGCCTGGTCGTAGGTGGCCTGGTAGAGCGCGGGATCGATCTCGCCGAGCACGTCGCCCTTCTTGACGTCCTGCCCTTCGGTGAAGTTCACGGCGATCAGCTTGCCATCGACCTGCGAGCGCACGGTCACGGTGTTGAGCGCGCGGATCGCACCGACGCCGTCGAGATAGACCGGAACGTCCTGAACGCGGGGCGTCGCCGCCAGCACCGGCACCGGCAGGTCCGGCCGCGCGTTGCGGTCGGCAGCCGGCTTCTGGTGCATCGCGTTCCAGCCGAGATAGCCGAGGCCACCAAGGATCGCGAGCGTGATCAGGGTCATGACGAAGCCGCGGCCGCGCGACTTCTTCGCCGTCCCCTCCTTCGCGTCCTGCTTGATATCCGGCTTAAAGAGCATTGACCGGTTTCTCCATTCGCGGCTCCCAGCCGCCGCCGAGCGCCTGATACAGGCTGACGATGGCGAGCAAGCGGGCCAGTTGCGCCTGTGACAGCGCGTCTTCCGCCTGGAACAGGGTCAATTGAGTGTTGAGCACGGTCACGATGTCGGCGGTGCCGGCGCGCAATTGCTGCTCGGAGAGATCGAAGGCGCGGCGTGAGGCGACGACGACGTCGCGCTGCAATTGCAGCTTGATCGTGGTCTGCTTGATCGAGAACAGCGCATTGTCGACGTCGGCAAACGACTGGATGATGGTCTTGCGGTAGGTCTGGAGCAATTCGTCCTGCCGCGCCTTGGCGAACTCGAAATTGCCGAGGATCTTGCCGCCGTCGAAGATCGGCTGCGTGGCGCTGCCGACGAGCTGGAAGAAGGCCGCATGGGGCTGGAACAGCGAGACCAAAGCCGAGCTCTGATAGCCGCCATTGCCGGTGAGCTGAATGGTCGGAAAGAACTGAGCACGGGCGTTGCCGATATTCGCCGTCGCCGAGGCGAGTTGCGCCTCCTGCCGGCGGATGTCGGGCCGCTGCGTCAGCAGCTCCGAAGGCAGGCCGGGCGTGACGCGCGGGATCGCGATCCGGTCCAGGGAGCCGCCGAGCACGCGCACGCTTTCCGGCGGGCGCGAGACCAGCACGGCGAGCGCGTTGACGTTCTGGTCGAGCGTCTGGCGCAGCGGCGGCACCAGGGCCTTCTGGTTGGCAAGCACGCTCTCCTGCTGGGCGACGTCGAGATCGGTGCCGGTACCGGCCTTGCGCCGCTCCCTGACCGCATCGAGGATGCGCTGCGCGCTCGCAATGTTGCGCTGTGAGGTCCTGATGCGATCCTGCGAGGCCAGCACCTGGAAATAGGCGTTGGCGACGGCCGCCAGCGTCGTCAGTGCGACGGTGTCGCGATCGAAACGGTTGGCGTTCGCGGTCTCTTCCGCTGTCTGCAGTGCGTCGCGGTTCTGGCCCCAGAAGTCGAGCTGGTAGCTCGCGCTCAGCGAAGCCGAATAATTGACGACTTCCCGGCCGCCGATGGAGAGGCCGGACGCGCTCGAGCCCGAGGTGCGCGAATAGGTTTCCGATCCGCCGGTCGAGACGCTCGGCAGCAGCGCCGCACCCGCCTGTCGCGCCTGGGCGTCGGCCTGGACGATGCGCGCAACGGCGGCGGCGATGTCGAGGTTGACGGTCTGCGCCTCTTCCATCAGCTGCGTCAGCTCCGCGGAGCGGAAGCCGCGCCACCAATCCAGTGACGGCGGCGCATCGCCCTTGCCCGCGTATTTGTACTGCGTGGGAACGTCGAGGGCGGGATCGGGAAGGTCCTGGGTCAGCACGCAAGCACCCGAACCGGCGGCGAGGCACAACACCGCAACCCAGCGCGCCGCGCGCAGCGTCCGGGATGCAGAACCTTCAGACCGCCGCACGGCGATCGCAGGAACATCCTGTGTCACATCCATCCCCCGCCGGGCAGATCGAACCGCCGCGCAGCCGGATTAACCGATTCGCGGCGGGACAGTCGGGGGGCTTTGGACAACTCGTTCACAGCGGCGATGCTTTCTGCGGAACCTCGAAAACCATACTAGCCGGGCGCCGAACTGCGGGACAGTCCCGCAGTTGCGAGATGGCCACGCCAACGGAGTGGAAGCGAACCGCTCGAAATTCAAAAAGTGGCTGTCTCGCAGGGATTTTTCTCATTCTGAAACATTGGGATACACGATCAAGCTTACCAAGATTTCATGTGATATTGCTGCCACAGCGGCACTTGGGCCTTTCCATCCGACCGCACCACGCCCCGCCTCAGTCGCGCCCTGGCTGAGTAATCTCACAAGCCCGTCAATCGCTGAAGAGAAAGCCGTTCCGCGGGCCGATATGATTCGGCCATCCGGGCGTCATCCACGGCCCTCGATGGCGAGAAGCCTCGGCCTTGGAAAAAGTTTGTCGCGAGTTGGCGGGCGACGACTGTCATCTTCCCTGGCGGGACGGAGCGCGGGGATTTCCTCCTACCGATATCCCGGCTTATGGCCGAGCGCATCGTCGCCGGGCGCGCCTCTTGGGAATATCGCTGTTTGAGCAGAGGTTTCGCTCGGTTTCGCCGCAGCGCAAAAGCCTTCCCCTTTGGCCTCCCAAGCACTACGTTCTCGCCAACCAGATCAACCCCCTTGGTAGCGATTTCCCCGACATGACCATTCGAAATGACGTTGTCGAAGCCATCGGCAACACCCCGCTGATCAAGCTGAAGCGCGCCTCGGACCTGACCGGCTGCACCATTCTCGGCAAGGCCGAGTTCATGAATCCCGGCCAGTCGGTCAAGGATCGCGCCGGCAAATGGATGATCCTGGAGGCCGAGAAGCGCGGCGAGCTCAAGCCGGGCGGTCTCGTGGTGGAATCGACCGCCGGCAATACCGGCATCGGGCTTGCGGTCGTCGCGAGCGCGCGCGGCTACCGCACCCTGATCGTGATCCCGGAGACGCAGAGCCAGGAGAAGAAGGATTTCCTGAAGCTGTGCGGCGCCGAGCTGATCGAGGTGCCGGCCCTGCCCTACGCCAACCCCAACAGCTACCAGCATGTCGGCCGGCGCCTCGCCGACGAGCTGCGCAAAACCGAGCCCAATGGCGTGCTGTTCGCCGATCAGTGGAACAACCTCGACAATGCCAAGGCGCATTACGAGTCCACGGGCCCCGAAATCTGGGAGCAGACCGGCGGTAAGGTCGACGGCTTCGTCTGCTCGGTCGGCAGCGGGGGCACGCTGGCTGGTGTCAGCCGTTACTTGAAAGAGCAGAACAAGAACGTGCGGATCGCATGCGCCGATCCGCACGGCGCGGGCATGTATGAATACTTCAGGACCGGCGATCCCAAGGTGACGCCGGGTGGCTCGATCACCGAGGGCATCGGCCTCAACCGGGCGACCGCCATCGTGGAGACCGCGAAGGTCGATGATGCCTATCTCATTCCCGATGCCGAAGCCGTCGGCGTGATCTACGAGCTGCTGCAGCACGAGGGCCTGTGCCTCGGCGGCTCGACCGGTGTCAACATCGTGGGCGCAATGCGCCTCGCCAAACAGCTCGGGCCCGGCAAGACGATCGTCACCGTGCTGTGCGATTCCGGCAGCCGCTATCAGTCGAAGCTGTTCAACGCGGATTTCATGCGGGCCAAGAACCTGCCGGTGCCGGAATGGCTTGAGAAGCGCAGCAACATCAAGCCGCCCTTCGTGTGATCGTCACGCGCCCCTCGGGTCGGGGACGCGGGTCCACAACGTCAGCGCCGTTCGGCCGGTTTACGCGACCTCGCCGCCTTGCGAGGCCGCGGCACAATAGTCGCGCCAGAACTGGCGGTAGCCCTCCTCGACCCTGCGCGTGTAGATCTCGACATTGCCGGCCGCCGAGGCTGCGATCTGAGCCGGCAGGCCCGCGCGCAATTTCGCCAGATGCTCGGGCTGCGAGGCAAATTTGCGGGCGATCTCGACATAGCCGTCGTCATCCTCGGCGACCCAGTCGTTAAGCCCGACCGCCGCCACGATAGCGCCGCCGGCGCGCGACGAGGCGCCGTGACCGAGCTTGGCCACGACAGGAACGCCCGCATAGAGGGATTCCCAGGTGCTGACGCCGCCATTCTGCGGGAATGGATCGAGCGAAATATCAACTTGCGCGAAGGCCCGCAGATGTTCCGCGCGCGCTGACGAGCCCAGGCAGGTGATGTTCTCTTCGGGGACGCCTTGGTTCACGAGTCGCGCAAGAAGGCCGTCGCGCACCATGGGATCGTCAAGCAGCGTATGCTTGATGATGATCTTCGATCCGGGCACCTCCCGCATCACCCTCGACCACACGCGGATGGCCTCATCCGAGATCTTGGAGATGCGATTGAAAACGCCAAAGGTCACATGGCCGTTGCGGAGCATGGGAAGCTCAGAAGCAGGCACATCCAGGATGGGATCGATCGTGATCAGGCAAGGTAGATCGCAGACCTTTTCAGCCAGTAGACCACGGACCGATTCCGGAATGAAGATCGGATCGGCGAGCACGTAGTCCATGGTCTGAAGGCCGGTGCCCGTGGCATGTCCGAAGCCCGTGACCTGGATCGGGGCCGGCTTGCGGGCGAATACCGGGAGCCTGTTGCCGGTCGTATGCCCTGACACGTCGATCAAGATATCGATCTTGTCAGCCTCGATACGATCGGCCAGTTCGCCGTCCGAAAGCTGCCAGGCGTCGACCCAGATGTCCGCCAGCGACTTGAACTTGGCGGTCATCTCATCTCGTACCGGCGAGCTCGAATAGCAGACGATCTCGAACTTGGCGTGATCATGGTGGCGCAGCACCGGTAACAGGCCGAACGCCGCCGAGTGGTACCAGAACTCGGCCGCGACATACCCGACCACGATCCGCCTGCCGGGATCGAGCTGCCGGGGCGCAAGCTTCCTCCGTGGCAATCTGGCGCCGATCGCATTCCACCAGGACTTGCGTGCCGCCTGCTGGACCTCGAAATCGGCCTCCGAGAGAAAGTCCAGAAAGTAGATCTTCCGCGCGATCAGCTCCGGCTGGTCCGGCGCGATGGCGAGGGCGGCGTCGAGATGATCGATCGCGGCCGCGATCTCGCCCTGGTTGGCAAGACAGGAACTCAGCAGCGCCAACGCGGTTGCCGAGCGCGGATTTTCCTCGAGCAACGCCGTGCAAGCCAGTATCGCCTGCGCCGTATTTCCCATGCTCAGCGCGACTTCTGCCTTTCCCCGCAAGGCCACTTCGAGCTTCGGTGACAGCGCAAGTGCCGCATCAAAATCCGCCGCCGCCCGTTCCGGCCGCGACAGCACAAAATTGAGCCGTCCGCGGTGCGCGAGGAGCTTCGCCGAACCTGGCCTGATCGCGAACGCCGCTGCGAGCGCGGCTTCCGCCTCGTCGTAATGCTTGAGCTCGATCCCGACCACGCCCTTGCCGACAAGGGCTTCTGCGTGACGCGGCTGAAACAACAGAGCGCGCTCGAAACTCTGCTTGGCGCGGTCAAATCGGCCCAGCGCCAGCTCGGCCAAACCACGATTGCAGAGCGCATCGGCGTTGTCGGGCTTCAGTCCGATGGCGCGGTCATACAATTCGATGGCTTGTTCCGGCAGGTTCATCTGGAGCAAGGCGTTGCCGAGGCCGGCCAGGGCAGGCGGAAAATTCGGCTTCAGCGCGATCGCCTTCTCCTGACATGCACGGGCGGCCTCAAATTTCTGAAGGGACAGGTGGACAGCAGCGAGATTGTGGTGCGCCTCGTGCGAACGCGGATCGATTGCGATCGCGCGCTCGAGCAGTTGTTGCGCCTCCTCCAGGCGCCCGCCCTGTTGCACGCTCAGGCCGAGCAAATGCGTGGCGTCAAAATGATCCGGAACGGCCTGTACAATCTGGCGGCAGAGCGCTTCGCTCTCCGCATATCTGCCCTGGCCATAAGCGCTCGCCGCGGCGGAGATGATGGCGTCGGCCTGCTTCTTCAATTTCTTCTGCAATCGCGCATTCTGGAATGCGCGCGCGCCGGCGCTGCTTTGCAAGATGTCTCTCCGGGAGATGGCCCATTGGCGAGTCTAGCTGATTCGCGCGGCAAGCCGGCCGAACCCCTCCGGGATATCCCGGCCCCGCCCAGGACTTGCCTGGCTCAGGAACCGCTGGGGGCGTCTGCCTCGCCTGCTACAGCGTCGTCGCTCTCCGCGGGGGCGGCACAATAGTCGCGCCAGAACTGACGATAACCCGCTTCGAGCTCGCGCGTGTAGATCTCGACATTACCGGCGGGCGAGGCTGCGATCTGAGCCGGCAATCCCGCGCGCAACTTCGCCAGATGCTCGGGCTGCGAGGCAAATTTGCGGGCGATCTCGACATAGCCGTCGTCATCCTCGGCGACCCAGTCACCGAGACCGACGGCGGCCACGATGGAGGCGCCGGCACGCGAAGAAGCCCCAATGCCAAGCTTGGCGACGACGGGAACGCCCTTGTAGAGGGATTCCCAGGTGCTGATGCCGCCATTCTGCGGGAACGTGTCGAGCGAAATATCGATCCTGTCAAAGGCCATCAGGTGATCGTCGCGCGAGGTGGTGCCGAGGCACGTGATGTCCTCCTCGGCAATGCCCTGCGCGATGAAGCGTGCGATCAGGCTATCGCGCAGCAAGGCATCGTCGAGCAAACCATGCTTGAGGATGATCTTCGATCCCGGCACCTCCCGCATGATGCGCGACCACACACGGATCGCATCATCCGATATCTTGTAGATGCGGTTGAACACGCCGAAAGTGACGTAGCCGTTGCGGAGCATCGGCAGCTCGGAGGGCTGCAGATTGGTGACGGGCTCCATCGTGATCAGGCACGGCAGATCGTGGATCTTCTCGGGAAACAAGTGCCGGGCCGATGGCGGAATGAAGATGGGATCCGCGAGCACATAGTCCATGGTCGGCATGCCGGTGCCCGTAGCGTGACCGAAGCCCGTGGCCTGGATCGGCGCCGGCTTCCGCGCGAAGCATTGCAACCTGTTGCCTGTGGTATGGCCCGACACGTCGATCAGGATGTCGACACTGTCGGCCTGAATACGATCGGCGAGTTCGTCGTCCGAAAGCCCCCAGGCATCAACCCAGACGTCAGCCAATGATTTGAACTTGGCGGTGTACTCGTCCGCGCCCGGCCAGCAGTAGTAGCAGATGATCTCAAACTTGGTGTGATCATGATTGCGCAGCACCGGCAGCAGGGTGAGTCCCGCCGAGTGCTGCCGGAATTCGGCGGCGACATAGCCGACCACGATCCGCTTTTCCGGATCGAGCGGCCGCTTCGGCAGTGTCCTTTGCGGTATCTTCGAGCCGATCGCATCCCACCAGGACTTTCGCACGGCCTGCTGGACCGCGAAATCGGCATCCGCGAGGTAGTCCAGCAAGAAGATCTTGCCTCTGATCGCGTCTCCATAATTCGGTCGGAGCACAAGCGCGCGATCGAGATATTGGATCGCAGCTTCCATGTCTCCCTGGTTCGAATAAGCGAAGCCCATCAGCGCCAACCCCATCTCGGAGCGCGGATTTCGCTCGATCAAGGTCGTCGCCGCCGCCATCGCCTGTGCGGTCCTTCCCATCACGAGGCAGACCTGCGCCTTGCCCCGAAGGGCCAGTTCGAGCTTGGGCGAAATCGCAAGAGCCGCATCGAAATCCGCAAGCGCGGGCTCGAGGCGCTGCAGCTCGTAACTGAGCCGCCCGCGCTGGGCCAGGATCCTCGGCGCGCCGGGCTTGATCGCGAGCGCCATGGCGAACTTGGCTGCCGCCTCCTCGTGGTGCCGCAGTTCCATGCTGACCATGCCGCTGCCGACGATGGCCTCTGCGTGACGCGGCTGAAACAGCAGGGCCCGATCAAAGCTCTCCTTGGCGCGCATGATCTGCCCAAGCACGATCTCGACCATGCCGCGATTGCAGAGCGCGTCGGCATAATCCGGTTTGATCTTGATGGCGCGCTCGTGCATTTCGAGCGCCTGCTCGTAGAGTCCCATATGCATCAGCGTGTTGCCGAGATTGGTCAGCGCCACCGCGAAATTCGGCTTCAGCGCGATCGCCCTCTCCTGGCACCGCCGCGCCTCCTCGTAATTGCCGAGGTCGAAATGCACGGTTGCGAGGTTGTTATGGGCATCGTGCAGGCGCGGATCGAGCGCAATCACGCGCTCCAGCAGCTGCTGTGCCTCCTCGAGGCGCCGGCCGTCATGGGCGCACATGCCGAGCAGGTGCATGGCGTCGACATGATCCGGAAGGGCCTTCAGGATCTCACGGCACAGCGCCTCGGTCTCGGCATAGCGGCCCTGGCCATAGGCGTTTGCCGCAGCGGCGATGACGGCGTCGGCCTGCTTCGTCAACTTCTTCTGCAATCGCGCATTCTGGAATGCGCGCGCGCCGCCGCCGCCGCTGTTCTGCAAGGTGTCTCTCCGGAGGATGCCCTCTGGGGAGTCTAACTGATTCGCAGCCCTGGCCCGCCGGTCACCAGACCAGCATCGCCTCCGGGATTTCCCGGGGCTCAGCTCTGGCTCGCCACCTCGCCGCGTTCCGAGGCGCCGGCACAATGATCGTGCCAGAAACGGCGATAGGCCGCTTCGACCTCATGCGCGTAGACTTCGACGTTGCCGGCAGGCGAGGCTGCGATCCGAGCCGGCAGTTCCGCCCGCAACGTCGCCAGATGAGCGGGCTGCGCCGCATATTTGCACGCGATCGCAGCGTAGCCGTCGTCATCCTCGGCGACCCAGTCGTCGAGGCCGATGGCCGCCACGATGGAGCCGCCGGCGCGCGACGAAGAGCCGTTGCCGAGCTTGGCGACGACCGGAACGCCCGCATAGAGCGATTCCCAGGTGCTGATGCCGCCATTTTGCGGGAAGGTGTCGAGGGAGATGTCGACTTGCGCAAAGGCCAGCAGATGCTCGTGGCGCGGGGTCGAGCCCAGGCAGGTGATGTTCTCTTCGGCAATGCCCTGGGCCACGAACCGCGCGATCAGGCCGTCGCGCAGCAAGGGATCATCGAGCAGCCCGTGCTTGACGATGATCTTCGACCCCCTCACCTCACGCATCACTTTCGACCACACCCGGATCGCCTCATCCGAGATCTTGTAGATGCGGTTGAACACACCGAAGGTCACATGGCCGTTCCGGAGCATGGGAAGCTCCGAGGGCGGCACGTCCAGGATGGGATCGATCGTGATCAGGCAGGGCAGATCATGGACCTTCTCAGTCAGCAAATGGCGCGCCGATTGCGGAATGAAGATTGGATCGGCGAGCACGTAATCCATGGTCTGAAGGCCCGTGCCAGTGGCGTGCCCGAAGCCCGTGACCTGGATCGGGGCCGGCTTGCGGGCAAATACAGGCAGCCTGTTGCCGGCCGTATGCCCGGATACGTCGATCAGGATGTCGATCTTGTCCGACTGGATGCGATCGACGAGCTCGTCGTCCGAAAGCTGCGCGGCATCGACCCAGACGTCCGCGAGGGGCTTGAACCTCTCGGTGATCTCATCCTGCAGCGGCCAGCAGGAATAGCAGACGATCTCGAACCTCGTGTGATCATGATGGCGCAGCACTGGCAACAGCGCGAACGCGGCCGAGTGGTTTCTGAATTCCGAGGCGACATATCCGACGACGATCCGCCTGCCCGGATCGAGCTCCCGGGGCGGCAGTGTCCGTTGCGGCAGTCTGGAGCCGATCGCATCCCACCAGGATTTTCGCGCCGCCTGCTGGATCGCGAAATCGGCCTCCGGCAGATAATCCAGGATGAATATCTTGCGTGCGATGGCATCCGCATAATCCGGCGTGATCTCGAGCGCCGCGTCGAGATGCTCGAGCGCCGTCGCGACGTCTCCCTGGTTCGCGTAGCAGGCACCGAGAAGCACAATCGCGTAATCCGATCGCGGATTGTCCTCGAGCAGGGTCTTGACGGCCGCAATCGCCTGCGTCGTGTTTCCCAAGAGAAGGTTGACCTGCGCCTTGCCACGCAGCGCGAGCTCGAGCCGCGGCGATTGCGCCAGCGCCGCATCGAAGTCCGCCGCCGCCTGCTCCAGCCGGTGCAGGTCGAAGTTGAGCCGTCCGCGCTGCGCCAGAATCCGCGGTGAACCCGGCTTGATCGCTAGCCCTGCCGCGAGGGCGGCTTCCGCCTCCTCGTAATGCCGGAGCTCGATGCACACCATGCCCTTGCCGGCGATCGCTTCCGCATGACGCGGCTGAAACGACAGGGCGCGATCGAAACTCTCCTTGGCGCGCTCGGACCGGCCGATCATCAGCTCCGCCATACCGCGGTTGCAAAATGCATCGGCATAGTCGGGCCGGAGCCCGATAGCGCGTTCATGCAGCCCGATCGCCTGTTCGCCGAGGCCGACGTTCAGGAGGGTATTGCCGAGATTGGTCAGGGTGATCGGACAATTCGGCTTCAGCGCAATGGCCTTCTCCTGGCATGCGCGCGCATCCTGGAATTTCTGGAGGTCGAAATACACGGCGCCGAGATTGCCATGGGCATCGGGCGAGCGCGGATCGAGCGCAATCGCGCGTTCGAACAGCTGTTGCGCCTCCTCCAGCCGCCCGCCCTCATACGCGCGCAGGCCGAGCAGGTGCGTGGCGTGGAAATGATCCGGAATCTCCTCCACAATGCCGCGGCAGAGCGTCTCGGTCTCCGCAAATCTGCCCTGCCGGAGAGCCTCGACCGCGAGCGACATGACGGCGTCCGCCTGCTTCCTCAACTTCTTGTGCAATCGCGCATTCTGGAATGCGCGCGCGCCGACACTGCTCTGCAAGGTCTCTCTCCGGAAGATGGCCCGGAAAGAGGCACAGCTGATTCGGATGGTGCCAGGCTGGCGGCCCGGTCAGACCGCCGAGGTCTCCCGATGGCTGAGTGCTCAGCGCAGGATCTGGCTCAGGAACAGTTTTGTGCGGGCGTGCTGGGGCGCCGCAAAGAACTCGTTCGGCGTGTTAGCCTCGATGATCTGGCCGGCGTCCATGAACACCACGCGGTTGGCGACCTCGCGGGCAAAGCCCATTTCGTGGGTGACGACCAGCATGGTCATGCCTTCCTCGGCGAGGTCCACCATGGTGTCCAGCACCTCCTTGACCATCTCGGGATCGAGCGCCGAGGTCGGCTCGTCGAACAGCATGACCTTCGGGTTCATCGTCAGGGCCCGCGCGATCGCGACGCGCTGCTGCTGGCCGCCGGACATCTGCCCCGGAAACTTGTTGGCCTGATGCGGGATCTTGACCCGCTCCAGGAACTTCATCGCGTTGATCTCGGCGTCCTTCTTCGGTATGTTGCGCACCCAGATCGGCGCCAGCGTGCAATTCTCCAGCACGGTCAGATGCGGAAACAGGTTGAAGCTCTGGAACACCATGCCGACCTCGCGGCGCACCGCGTCGATGTGCTTGAGGTTGGGCCCGAGCGCGATGCCGTCGACGACGATCTCGCCCTCCTGGAATTCCTCCAGCGCGTTGATGCAGCGGATCAGGGTCGACTTGCCGGAGCCCGAGGGTCCGCAGATCACGATGCGCTCGCCCTTCTCGACCGCGAGGTCGATGTCGCGCAGCACGTGAAAGTCGCCGTACCATTTGTTGAGGCCGGAAATCTTGACGATGGGGTCGGACATGGTGACCTCGATCAGTTGCGACGGTGGGCGTTGAGGCGGTGCTCGACGAACAGCGAGTAGCGCGACATTCCAAAGCAGAAGATGAAGTAGATGATCCCGGCGAAGGCGAAGCCGGTGAACGCGGTCGAAGGCGTCGACCATTTCGGGTCCGAGAACGAGGCCCTGAGCGAGCCCAACAGGTCGAACAGCGCCACGATCGAGACCAGCGAGGTGTCCTTGAACAGCGAGATGAAGCTGTTGACGAGGTTCGGAATGACGTGACGCAGCCCCTGCGGCAGCACGATCAGCGAGGTCGTCTTCCACCAGGACAGCCCCAGGGCCGCGGCGGCCTCGCCTTGCCCGCGCGGGATCGCTGCGAGCCCGCCGCGGACGTTCTCGGCCTGATAGGCGCCCGTGAACAGCGCGATGCCGATCAGCGCGCGGACGAGACCGTCGACGGTGAAATTGCCGGGCAGGAACAGCGGCAGCATGTAGGTGGCGAAGAACAGCACGGTGATCAGCGGCACGCCGCGCCAGAACTCGATGAAGGCGATCGAGAAGATCCGGATCAGCGGAATGGAGGAGCGGCGGCCGAGCGCCAGCGCGATGCCGATCGGCAGCGAGGTGACGATGCCGGTGACGGAGACCACCAGCGTCACCAGGAGGCCGCCCCACAAATTCGTCGTCACGACCGGCAGTCCACCGCGATCGAGCCCCATCAGCTTGATCACGACAGCGATGGCGGCGAAGGCCGCGATGCTCGAGGCCAGAGCGCGCCAACCCGTGCGCAAGCCGCCGCCGAGGCCGAAGGCGATCAACGACACGACTGCGGTCGTCATGGCAAAATCGGCCCAGACCGACTGGCCCGCCCCCTGGATCTGATCGCGCAGCCAGGTCAGCGGAAGGATGAGCCAGGAGATCGCCGTGCCGACCAGCACGATGAAATTCCCGACCACCCACAACAGCGGCGCAACGGCGGACGTCTTGCTGAGTCCGAGCACGGCCTGCCCGGCGCCGATGATGCTGTCGTCGAACAATTCCAGCAGGCCGGCGGTCCAGCTGAGGCCGAAGCCCTTGATGCCGCCACCGTGCAGCAGGAAGAACGCGACCACCGGAAATGCGAAGAAGAACAGACTGGCGTTGAGCCCCTTCGCCGGCAGACGCGGCACGAGCAGCGGCACCAGCAGGGCCACCGCAAGGATGAAGGTGAGGTTGACCCGCCAGCGCTCGGCCTCGGGATAAAAGCCGTAGATCAATTGCGGCAGCTTGGCCTGGATGTAAGGCCAGCAGGCGCCGACCGCAAAGCCGGCGTTCTCCGCGAGGCATGCCGTGCGGTCCTTGCCGCTCCAGACCGCATCGACCATCAGGAACCTGACCGAGGGAACGATGGTGAACCACAACAGCAAGGCGCCCACGATCGTGAGCAGGATGTTGGTCGGCGAGTTGAACAGGCGCGTGCGCATCAGCCCGACAAAGCCCGTGGTCTTCACAGGCGCGGGACGTTCGGTGAGCAGGTCCCGGCGGACGAAGCTGCTCGAGGCGATATCGCTCATGCGCCCAGACTCCGGCTGACGCGCCACCCGTAGACGCTCATGACCGCGCTGGTGAGCAGCGAGATCAGGAGATAGATGCCCATGGTCATCGCGATGATCTCGATCGCCTGCCCGGTCTGGCTCAGCGACGTGCCGGCGAACACCGAGACGAGGTCGGGGTAGCCGATCGCGACCGCCAGCGACGAGTTCTTGGTGAGATTGAGGTACTGGTTTGTCAGCGGCGGCACGATGACGCGCATGGCCTGCGGCACGACGATCAGCCGGAGCGTGGTGCCGCGGCTGAGGCCGAGCGAGGCCCCCGCCTCCATCTGCCCCTTGTGGACGGACAGGATTCCGGCGCGCACGATCTCGGCGATGAAGGCAGCTGTATAGGTCGACAGCGCCAGCGTCAGCGCCACGAACTCCGGAATGATCCGCGAGCCGCCGGCAAAATTGAAGCCCTTCAGCTGCGGCAGCTCGAAGGTGAAGGGCAAACCTGATACCAGCATCGTGGCGAGCGGCAGCCCAAACAGCAGGCCCAGCACAGCGGGCCAGATCCGGATCATCCGCCCTTCCTGAAACAGCGCGCGCCGCGCATAGAAGCGCAAGGCCAGTGACGCGACGATACCGAGCGCCAGCATCGCCAGAAATGGCTCCAGGCCGCTCCCGCCGACCGGGCTTGGAATGACGAGGCCGCGATTGCTGATGAAGGCAACGCCGAGCAGCGAGATGCTCTGCCGCGGATTGGGCAAGGCAGCGAGCACCGCGAGGTACCAGAACAGGATCTGGAACAGCAGCGGCAGGTTGCGGATGAGCTCGACATAGATCTCGCCGACGCGGGACAACAGCCAATTGGGCGACAGCCGGCACAGCGCGACGATGAAGCCGATCACAGTGGCGAAGACGATGCCCACCACCGAGACCACGAGCGTGTTGAGGAGCCCGACCACGAACACGCGCAGGAACGTGTCCGAGCCGGTATAGGAGATCAGGGTCTGGTTGACGTCGAAGCCGGCATTATTCCTGAGGAAGCCGAAGCCGGCGGCAATGTGCTGGTTTTCGAGGTTGGCGCGGGCATTGGAGACGATCTCATAGCCGATCCAGCCCAGGATCGCCGCGAAGGCAACCTGGACGGCAACGCCGTTCCAGCCTGCCTTGCCACCCAGAACGCGCCTGATCTTCAGCGCGATCTGGGGTGGCGGTTTTCGGGCCTCGGTGCTCATGCCGCTGCCAGCGGATCAGATGATCAGCGGATCGGCGGCGCGTACTGAAGACCGCCCTTGTTCCAGAGGTTGTTGAGACCGCGATTGATGGCGAGCGGCGAGCCGGCGCCGACATTGCGATCAAACACTTCGCCGTAATTGCCGACCGCCTTCACGATCCGCACCACCCAGTCCTTGGTCAGGCCGAGCTGTTCGCCGAAATTGCCGTCGGTGCCGAGGACGCGCTTCAACTCGGGATTTTCCAGCTTCGCTTTCTCGTCGACGTTCTTCGAGCTCACGCCAAGCTCTTCGGCGGTGACCATCGCGAACAGCGTCCACTTCACGATGTCGAACCACTGGTCGTCGCCGTGGCGCACCATGGGGCCGAGCGGCTCCTTCGAGATGATCTCGGGAAGCACCATGTGGTCGTTGGGATTGGCAAGCTTGAGACGGTTGGCGTACAGGCCCGACTGGTCGGTGGTGAAGACGTCGCAGCGTCCGGCCTCATAGGCCTTGACCGTTTCGTCGTTGGTGCCGAACGCGATCACCTCATATTTCATGTTGTTGGCCTTGAAGTAGTCGGCCAGATTCTGCTCGGTGGTGGTGCCGGTCTGCACGCAGACCGAGGCACTGTTGAGCTCGAGCGCCGAATTCACCTTGAGCGACTTCTTCACCATGAAGCCCTGCCCGTCATAATAGGTCACGCCGGTAAAATTGGCGCCGAGCGAGGTATCACGCGAGATGGTCCAGGTGGTGTTGCGCGAGAGCACGTCGATTTCGCCGGATTGCAGCGCGGTGAAGCGGTCCTTGGCGGACAGCGGCACGTACTTGACCTTGGTCGCATCGTTGAAGATCGCCCCGGCGATCGCCTTGCAGACGTCGACGTCGAGGCCGGTCCAGTTGCCCTTGTCGTCGGGCGAGGAGAATCCCGGCAGGCCCTGGCTGACGCCGCAGGACAGCATGCCCCGGTCCTTGACCGTCTTGAGCGTTTGCGCATCGGCGGCTTGGGCGGAGAGGCCGGTGGCGAGAGCAAGGGTGAGAGCCAGGGTTACGCGTTTCATGGGCTTTGGGCCTTTCAAAGTCGTCTCAAGGAACGTTATCTCAGGATCATCGCTGCCAGGGCCAGGCGTATCAAGGCCAGCCCTGCAAGAGTCATGCTGGAAAACCTTGCCGAACACCCGCCGATCCCGGGAGGCCATACCTTAATCCCCGCCGCAGGCGCCCGCCGATATGGCTGTGGCGCAAGGTCCGGTCAGACGATGGATCGAAGGTCGCGGCAGGCCCCTCAACATGCGGCGACTGAATAGCACCTGCGCATCACAGAACGACTGGCGTGCCGGGTCAAGGGGTTGACGGGACTCTTCTGTGTTCTGTTATTAACGACAGCGGCCTTTCGGCCAGCCCGTCAGGCGCCAAGCCCCAGCGGAAACGCGGTTTTGAAAGCAGACGCATGGATTCCTCGCACCCTCAAGAGCAGCAGGCCGAGACCCGGCTGGTCACCTCCGGCCGCGACACCAAGGCGCAGAAGGGGTTCGTCAATCCGCCGGTCTTTCACGGCTCGACCGTGCTCTACCCGACCGCCGAGGACCTGCACGCCCATCGCGGCGAATTCACGTATGGCCGCCACGGTTCCCCTACCACCAAGGCGTTTCAAGAGACGCTGATGGCGCTGGAGGGACCGCAATGCGCCGGCGTCGGCATCGTCCCGTCGGGGCTGTCGGCGATCTCGACCACCCTGCTCTCGGTGCTCAAGGCCGGCGACAATCTCCTGGTCTGCGACAACGTTTATCGGCCCTCGCGCAATTTCTCCAACGGCCTGCTCACCCGCTTTGGCGTCGAGACCACCTATTTCGATCCGATGATCGGCGCCGGCATCGACAAGCTGTTCAAGCCGAACACCCGGGCGGTGCTGGTGGAGGCGCCAGGCTCGCAGTCGTTCGAGATGCCGGACATTCGCGCCATCGCCGAAGTCGCGCATGGGCGCGGCGCGCTCGTCATCGACGACAACACCTGGGCGACGCCACTCTATCACCGCTCGCTCGAACAGGGCGTCGACATCAGCATGCAGGCCGCCACCAAATATATCGGCGGCCATTCCGACATCATGTTCGGCACCATCTCGGCCAATGCCAAGGCCTGGCCGCAGATTGCGGAAGGCATCCGCCTGCTCGGCGTCTGCGCCGGACCCGACGACGTCTTCCTGGCGCTGCGCGGCCTGCGCACGCTGTCGGTGCGACTGGCGCAGCATCATCGCTCCGGGCTCGACATGGCGCGCTGGCTGGCTGGCCGACCCGAGGTCGCGCGCGTGCTGCATCCGGGTCTCGAGACCGATCCCGGTCACGCGATCTGGAAGCGTGACTTCACGGGCGCCTCGGGCCTGTTCAGCATCGTGCTGAAGCCGGCCCCGCAGAAGGCCGTCGACACCATGCTGAACACGCTCAAACTGTTTGGCATGGGTTTTTCCTGGGGCGGCTTCGAGAGCCTTGCGATTCCCTTCGATTGCGATGCCTATCGCACCGCGACCAAGTGGTCGCCGGGCGGCCCGACGCTGCGCCTGCATATCGGACTGGAGAGTGTCGACGACCTCAAGGCCGATCTCGACCGCGGCTTCGCTGCCCTCAAAGCGGCAATGTGAGCCTGCTCACAAGGCATCTCGACTGCGGACGCGCCAACGCGCGCCGCGGCGGACGCGCAACGCGCCGCGGGAACGTGCAGCTGGCGTAAACGTTAACGCCAACGCGCCAACAAAAGGTTTGAACCTCAAGCATTTGGCGCTAGCCTCACCAATCGACTCCAATCCGGACACGGAGCATGGGAACGTTGGTTCTGCTCGATCTGATGGGCGGCGTTGCGCTGTTGCTGTGGGGCCTGCATATGGTCCACAGCGGGATCTTGCGCGCCTTCGGTCCCGACCTCAGGCGCCTGCTCGGCAAGGCGCTGAGCAACCGCGCCAGCGCTTTCACCGCCGGCCTCGGCCTCACCGCGCTGCTCCAGAGCAGCACCGCGACCGCCCTGATCACGAGCTCGTTCGCAGCCGAGGGGCTCGTCAGCCTCGCCGCTGCGCTCGCCATCATGCTCGGGGCCAATGTCGGCACGACGCTGATCGTGCAGGTGCTGTCGTTCAACATCGCAGCCGTCGCGCCGGTCCTGTTCGTGCTCGGCCTCGTCGCCTTCCGCTCCGGCCCGCGCTCGCGGATCAAGGACATCGGCCGCGTCTGCATCGGCCTCGGCCTGATGCTGCTCTCGCTGCACATCCTGCTCGACACGCTGGCGCCGGCGGAGAACGCACCGGGCGTCCGCATCGTGATGTCGGCCATCACGGGCGATCCCATATTGTGCATCGTCATCGCTGCCCTCGTCACCTGGGCCGTGCATTCGAGCGTCGCCAGTGTCCTCCTGATCATGTCGCTGGCCTATTCGCAGTTCATCACGCCGTACGCGGCGCTAGCGCTGGTGCTCGGAGCCAATCTCGGCAGTGCCATCAATCCCGTGTTCGAGGGCGCCAGGCGTGACGATCCCGCGAGCTATCGCCTGCCGGTCGGCAATCTCGTCAACCGCGTCGTCGGGATTGCCCTCGTCCTGCCCTTCCTGGGCACGATCGCCGAGCACATGCACGCCTGGCAGCCCGATCTGGCCAAGATGACGGCGGCTTTCCACATCGCCTTCAATGTCGGCACCGCCGTCGTCTTCATCGGCCTGCTCGACACCATGTCGCGCCTGCTCACCCGCCTCCTGCCGGATCGCGTGCAGGAGGCCGACCCAGCCCGGCCGCGCTATCTCGACGAGACCGCGCTGGAGACGCCGTCATTGGCGCTCGCCGACGCCGCCCGCGAGACGCTGCGGATGGGCGATCTCGTCGAGGTCATGCTGCGCAAGGTGATGGCGGCGATGATGACCGGCGACCGTGCCTTGGTCGACCAGGTCTCCAAGATGGACAATTTCGTCGACGGTCTCGACGAGGCCATCAAGCTCTACGTGACCAAGCTGATGCGGGGCAGCCTCGACGAGAGCGAAGGGCGGCGCGCGATGGAGATCATCTCCTTCGCCATCAACCTCGAACATATCGGCGACATCATCGACAAGAGCCTGAGCGAACTCGCCACCAAGAAGATCAAGCGACGCTTCCAGTTCTCGGCGGAAGGGGCCGACGAGCTCGCCGCCTTCCACAAGCGCACCATGGACTCGCTGCGGATCGCCTTCGGCGTCTTCATGTCGGGCGACGCCAACGAGGCGCGCAAGCTGCTGGTGGAGAAAACTGCACTGCGCAACACCGAGCTTGCCGCAGTCGAGCGCCACCTCGACCGCCTGCGCGAGGGTCGCCCCGAAACCATCGAAACGACCTCGCTGCATCTCGACGTGCTGCGCGACCTCAGGCGCATCCACTCGCACATCTGCTCGGTCGCCTACCCAGTGCTCGACGCGGCCGGCGTGCCCTATCGCAGGACCGAGGCGGAGACAGCGGCCCTGCCAGCCTCAGGCGCGGCCTCGGCGTTGCCGCGCTAAAACCTGGGCTCAGCGATCGAGCGTCTTCGAGGCGCGGCCGCGGTTCTTGATGATCAGCATGATGTTGCGGATATAGATGATGGTCGCGAGCGATTGTCCGAGGATGATGACCGGCTCGCGCTTCACGACGCCGTAGACCAGCGTCATCAGCCCGCCGCCCATCGAGCAGAACCAGAACGCCATCGGCACCACGCTGTTGCCGGCGCGCTCGCTCGCGATCCACTGCACCAGGAAGCGCGCGGTGAAGAACAGCTGCGCGACGAGGCCGAACGCCAGCCAGAAATCGAACTTGGCGACGAAGACGTCGTAGAGATAGTTGCTCAGCGCCTGACCGTATTGAATGATCATGCGTTCACCTCAGTCACATCGGGTGTCGGCTTCTTGCGGCGGATCAGCCACCACACGCCGGCGAGATCCATGATGCCGATCCACAGCCGGTCGAAGAAGCCGTAGTTGGACACGCCGGAATGGCGCGGCCGGTCGATCACGTCGACATAGGCGATGTCGTAGCCTTCACGCCGGACCAGCGCCGGCAGGAAGCGATGCAGCCCGTCGAAATAGGGCATCATCAGGAAGACCTCGCGCCGGAATGCCTTCAGCCCGCAGCCGGTATCCCGCGTGCCGTCCTTCAGGATGGAGTTGCGGACGCCGTTGGCCACGCGCGACTGGAATTTCTTGAAGCCGGTATCCTTGCGTCCGACGCGCTGCCCCGCGGCGAGGCCGACGCGCCCTGCTCCCTTCTCGACCGCCGCGATCAGGTCGGGGAGGAAGGCCGGATTGTTCTGGCCGTCGCCATCGAGCGTCGCCACGATCGCGCCGCGCGCCGCGCGCACGCCGCTGCGCACGGCCGCGGACTGGCCGCCTGATCTGGCATGGCGGAGTTGGCGCAGATTGTCCCGCTGCGCCATGATCGCCGCGAGCCGTTCGCCGGTCGCATCGGTCGAGCCGTCGTTGACGTAGATGATCTCGTAGGCCCAGCGGCCATCGAGCGCGGCGCCGATCTCCGCGATCAGCGGCGCGATGTTGTCGGCTTCGTTGCGCACGGGAACGACGATGGAAACCGAGGGCTGGGAAACCGAAGGCTGGGACGACGACAAATCGAGGCTCGTGGTTGGAATGGGCCTTCCCGGGGAACCGGCGGCCCCCGACAAGCAGCCGCTTTTATGGGGCGGATGCCCCGCGGGCAACCCTTTTGAGATGGCCCGAAACCGCCCCGGCAAGGGGCACAATGGTGCCATCGGCGCAGATGGCGAAGCCCAGCCGCCTGGCCGCGAACCAATAGCGGACCGCCATGGCGCCGACCGTGCCGACCAGGGCGCCGGCCACGACGTCGCTCGGGTGATGCGCGACCAGCACCAGACGCGTCAGCAGGATCACGATTGCGTAAGTGAACATGAACACGCGCAGGCGCGGCCACAATGCCGATACTGCAAATGCCAGAGCGAACGCTGCCACGGCATGGCCCGACGGCAGACTTGCATAGGCCCCCGTCCCCTCGAACGGCACGAAGTTGAACGGATTGGCCTTGCCGCCGACAAACGGACGTCCGCGGCCGATGATATATTTCAGGACCTCGGCAACGAATGCCGACACGGCAATCGACAGAAACACAAACTGCAGCCGTGTGCCGAGACCGAGGAGCAGCGCGCGGCTTGTGCCGTGAAGCCCGGCCGCAACGAGCGCCAACACCACCAGCAAGCCCCCGAGCACCGAGAGCAGATACTCGTCCTTGCCGAAATCGGTGAGGATGCGGATCGGCCACAGGCTTGGCGTGCCGCGCGCCGGCATCAGCTGGATCTCGGTCTGGTCGAACGCGAGCATCAGCGCAATGATCAGGGCCGCGCCCGCCGCGCTGAGCCACAGCGAATGTCGCGCCAGTTTTCGCGCGGCCTCTGCGCGGCGCGAATGCGAGGGCGTGCGGACGAGCTGCGCCAGCGCGCGCCGGGACACGGCGAGCAATTGCGCGGGATAGCCCGGACGGGGCGCGGGGCTGGTCGTAACAGGCATCCTATTCGGTGCCTTCCGAGCGGAAGATCGAGATCGAAATCGCGCGCCCTTGCGAGAAATTATAGCCGTCGATGCGGGTACCGA
This sequence comes from Bradyrhizobium sp. AC87j1, assembly GCF_002936975.1. NCBI lineage: Bacteria > Pseudomonadati > Pseudomonadota > Alphaproteobacteria > Hyphomicrobiales > Nitrobacteraceae > Bradyrhizobium > Bradyrhizobium sp. AC87j1. The sequence goes on along the minus strand of NZ_PTFE01000041.1, from coordinate 5,324 downwards.
CCTTGTAGCGCAGCCCGATCGCCTCAGCGCGCTGCACGAAGCTCCGCTCCGAACGCTGCTCGATCAGCGCAAAGCGGCAGCTGCCCTGCCTCAGGAAGTCGGCCGCACCCGACCCGTCCGTGAGCAGGGTCTGGGTGCCCGTCAGGAACACGAGACTCGGCTCGTGATAGCCGGCAGCCGCCGCCTTCGGCCCGACGCAAGTGACGTTGCGCAAGGCGCGCGCGATCTCGATGCTCGGAAACAGCGGCGTCAGCGACGGCAGCACGATGCCATACACCACCACCGCCAGCATCAAGGCCGCGACCAGCGCGTTGAGCAGCGAGCGCTCGGCGCGATTGTTGTCGTAGAGCCACCAGGCGAACAGGCCGAAGATCAGCGATGCCGCGATGAACGGCCAGGCCACAAAAGCCGGCTGCCGCGTCAGCATCACCGCGCCGACCACCGCGATGATGGAGGTGGCCGCGGGGATCGCGAACCACCAGGCCGAACCGCGCATCAGCCAGGAGCGCGACAGCACGCGCCGTTCCACCGCGCCGGCGGTGAGGATGGCGATCGCCGGATACAGCGGCAGCACGTAATGCGGCAGCTTGGTCAGCACCGCCTCGAACACGATCCAGGACGGGATCAGCCAGGCCAGCAGAAACTGCGCGCCGGGCTCGCGCCTAGCCCGCCACACCGCAGGTGCCGCCATCGCCGCGAGCGGCGCGCCCGGCCAGAACGTGATCCAGAACAGCGCGAGGTATAGTCCGGGCGGCGCACCATGGGATTCCTGGGCGCCGATCTTGCTCAGCATGTCGCCGCCGACGGAATCGGCAAAGAAGGCATCACCCGCGCGCCAGAAGATCGCGACGAACCAGGGCAGCACCAGCACCAGCATCCACATCAGGCCCCAGACCGGGCGCAGCTTCCACAGCCAGGAGGCATCGCGGTCCTGGATCGCGAGCGCGACGATGGTCAGCGCCGCGAACATCAGGATCAGCGGACCCTTGATCAGGATGCCCACCGCAAGCGCGGTCCAGAAGATCGCGGGCCAGCTCCAGGGCGGATGCGTCTCGTCCTCGGCGCGCTGCCAGGACAGATAGGCGCGCGCCATCGCACCCATCGCGGCGGTCACGCAAAACAGCAGCATCGCGTCGGTCTTGGCCAGCCGCGCCTCGACGCCGAGCAGCACCGAAGCGCACATCATCAACGCCGCCAGCACCGCGGCGCGCCGCGTGACGAAGCCGAGCGCCGCCCAATAGGTCATGAGCACGGCACCGATCGCCCCGAACAGCGACGGCAGCCGGTAGACCCAGATTCGCAATTCGGCCTTCGGCAGCTTGAGCATCGAGGCGGCTTCGACCGTCGCCGATTGCAACCAGTAGATGCCGACCGGCTTCTTGTAGCGGACGTCCTCCTGAAAGCGGATATCGACATAGTCGCCGCTCTCGACCATTTGCTTGGTGGCCTGGGCGAACCGCGCCTCGTCGCGATCGATCGGCGGGATCGTGAAGAAGCCCGGCAGGAACAACAGCAGCGCGCACACGAGCAGGAAGGCGACGGCGCGGGCATGGCTGGCCGTGACGACATCGAGCATGCGCACGAGCCCGCTGCCCGGATTCGCGGGCGATTTCGGCTCGCGGGGAGCTCCAAAACGGGGTGTAGGATAGGTCTCGGCCATTGGTTCCGCTTACGCTGAAACCGCCATCGCCACAACCGCTTGAGGCAGGGTCATTGAATTCGAATGACAACTGTGTCCGCGGCGCCCGTGGCGTCGATCACGGTGAGCCGCGCAAAGCCCGGACCGGGCGGATCGATCAGGCGCTGGCGGCGGCCATCGATCTCGCCGAGCGCCGTGCCGTTAACCATGACGGTCATGGGCAGCACGCCGCCAGCGACCTTGACCGGCATCGCGGCGCTCTCCTGCCCCCCGGAGCGATCGACGTCGATCCGCGAGGCGTTCAGCGGGAACTGGATGTGCAGCGCCTGCTCGCGGCCGGTCCGCACCAGTTCTCCCACCGGACGGAACCGCTTCAGCGGCAACGGCAGCTTGGCGTTGCTGGCAACCAGGGTTCCCCTTGGCGGCTTCGGCAACGCGGCCAGAGTCTTGCCGGTGCGAGCGAAGGCATCGAACAGGATCGGTGCGGCGGCGACGCGCCCGATCAGGCCTGGAACCGGCGCGCCATCGGGTCGGCCGACCCAGACGCCGATGGTCATCCGGCCGTCGAACCCGACCGACCAGGCGTCGCGATAGCCGTAGGAGGTCCCGGTCTTGAAAGCGATGCGGTTGTGAGCGGCGTTCTCTGGCGGCGGCGTTCCCAGCAGCACGTTGCCGACCTGCCAGGCCGCGACCTGATCCAGCAGCCGGAGTGGCTCGCGGTCGTCCTTGTCAGCCATCACCTCGCGCAGCGGCTTGGTGGTGCCGAGGCGGGCAAAGCCCGTATAGAGCTGGGCGAGATCCTGCAGCGTCACGCCGACGCCGCCGAGCCCCATGGCGAGCCCCGGCGCTTCGTCCTTGGGCAGAACCAGATTGCCGCCGGCCTGCCGGAGCCGCGAGGCCAGTCGGCTGGAGCCCACGCGGTCGAGCAGCACGATCGCGGGCACGTTCAGCGAGAGTTGCAGCGCCTTCCTCACGGGCACCGTGCCCTGGAAGGTCATGTCGAAATTTTCCGGCGCGTAGGAGCCGAAGCGGACCGGCCGGTCGTCGATCAGGCTCTCCGGATGGACGAAACCGTCCTCGAAGGCGAGCCCGTAGATGAAGGGTTTTAGCGTCGATCCCGGCGAGCGGATCGCGCGGGTCATGTCGACCTGCCCTGCCCGGCTCTCGTCGAAGTAATCGGCCGAACCGACGCGGGCGAGCACGTCGCCGCTCTCGTTGTCGACCACGATGATGCCGACCGAGATGTTCGGCCCGAGCGCAATGGCACGGTCGCGGGCCAGCGGCTCCAGCACCTTCTGCAAATTCGCATCCAGCGTCAGCTTGATGACCGGCGTATCCTTGACCGTCGACAGCGCGGTATCGGAGGCATGCGGCGCCAGGATCGGCATCGGCTTACGGAGCTTCGGCACGGGCACGGCCTTGGCCTGCCTTGCGTCGTCTGCGCTGACCACATGCTCCTCGACCATACGGTCGAGCACGCGATCGCGCGCCTTGCGCGCGGCCTCCGGATGGCGGTCGAGGCGGCGCGTCTCCGGCGACTGCGGCAGCGCGACCAGCAGCGCGGCTTCGGCCAGCGACAGGCGCTTCGGCTCCTTGCCGAGATAGCCGATCGAGGCGGCGCGGATGCCCTCGAGATTGCCGCCATAAGGCGCCAGCGCGAGATAGAGGTCGAGGATCTGCTCCTTGCTCATGCTGCGCTCGATCTCGATCGCGCGCACCATCTGCCGCAGCTTGGCGTAGAGCGAACGCTGTCGCCGCGGCTCCATCAGCCGCGCCAGCTGCATGCTGATGGTCGAGCCGCCCGAGACGATGTGGCCGCGCGTCGCCAGCTGCAACGCGGCGCGCCCGAGTGCGAGCGGGTCGAGACCGTTGTGCCTGTAGAAGCGCTGGTCCTCATAGGCGAACAGCAGCTTCAGATAGGTCGGGTCGACGCTGGATTTGGCATCGACCGGCAACCGCCAGCGGCCGTCCGCCATGGCGTAGGCCCGCAGCAGCTTGCCGTTGCGGTCGACGATGGTGGTGGAGACGTGCCGGGCTTCGTCGAGCGGGAGAGGTCCGAGGGAGTAGACCCAGCCGACGAAGCCGGTGATGGCGAGGATGAAAGAGAGTGCGAGGGCGGAGAGGATACGAAGGCCGCGGCCCCTTGCTGCATCATGGCCGGGCTTGTCCAGGCCATCCATGTTCTTGCCCGCTGCGCCACAGTTCGTGGATGCCCGGGACATTTGCGCGAAGACGCGCTTCGCGCTTTTGCCCGGGCATGACGACTGAGTATGTGGCTCCGCTGCGCTCATTCAATCAGCACTCACTTCGCCGCCCGCACCTCGACGGTGCCCGTGCCCGTCCGGCCGTAGCGCGAGGGATTGTACATGTCCTCGACATAGGCTTGCGGCAGCACGTACTTGCCGGGCGAGACCACGCGCACGATATAGGCGACGGTGAAGACCGACTTCGAATCCGAGGCGCGATCGACCGCCGCAGTGAACCGGTCGTCGCGGAACTCGGTATCCTCAGGCTCCTCGCCGTCTTCGATCCAGTCCAGCGTGCCGCTGTCGCCCGACGAGACCAGCTTCGGGTTGTCGATCTCGAGGCCGGCCGGCAGATAGTCGGACACCATGATGTGGCCGTACTCAGGCTTGGCCTCGGTGATCTTCAGCACCACAGCGAAGCGCTGGTTCTGCTTGACCTTGCTGATGTCGGCCGGCTTGCCGTCGAGCGTGAAGTAATTGCGCTCGATCTTGAAGCCGTTCGATGCTGCCGGCTCCGGCGTCACCGGCGAGCCAGACACCGAGACCACCGCCTGCACCGGCGCATCGCCGGTGTTGGTGATCTTCAGCGGCTTGCCCTCCAGCGTCGCGGCCTTATAGCTGCGGTACAGCGCGGTCTTGATCGGCTGACCGTCCACTTCCATGGACAGGTTCTCCTTGGCCAGCGCCCGCGCCGCCAGCACCAGCCACGCATTCTCCTGCGTGGAGGTGTAGGGCGTCAGCCCGCGCGCGGTCTCGACCCGCGACACCGCCTGCGTCAGCGTCGCCTTCGGTGCGTTGCCTTCGCTGGCAAGCGACACCAAAGCTGCGGCATCGCGAAGCTGCGAGCCGTAGTCCGTGCGGCCGAACTCCAGGACGGGCTTTGGCGCGAGGCTGTCGAGCGCGGCGCCGTACACGCGTTCGGCGCGGTTGCGGTCGCCGACGAGAGCGAGCGCCGCCGCGAGCTGCGACTTCGCGATCGGGGTTGCGAGGTTGCTGAGCTTGGTGTCGGCAAGATAGCGGAGATCGCCGATCGGCGCCGCGCCGTTGCGGGCGAGCACATAGAGGCCATAGGCGAGATCGCGCCCGCCGTCCTTCTCCGGCTCGTTGCCGTTGACGACGGAGTTGCGGATGCGGTCGAGCGCGTTCTTGAACAGCACGTCCGGCACCGCAAAACCCTTCTCACGGGCGCGGGTGAGGAAGTCCGTCACATAGGCGTCGAGCCAGGCATCGTCGCCGCCGGCCGACCACAGGCCGAACGAGCCGTTCGAGCCCTGACGCGCCAAGAGCCGCTCGATCGCGTCGCGGATGCGCTGGTCGACCTCGGTATCCATGGCGAGGTGCGCGCCGGCCGCGAGGTCGTTGACATAGAGCAGCGGCATCGCGCGGCTCGTGATCTGCTCCGAGCAGCCATAGGGATAGCGGTCGAGCGCTTTCAGGAT